>NZ_LYUY01000165.1:0-1160 GCF_001675785.1 Wolbachia endosymbiont of Nomada ferruginata | reverse complement strand
TCATATATCTGGCTATGAGTAAAGTTATGTTAAGTAGGGAATATGCTTGATTTACTGGTTTGTGGACAACCTCTAGTAATGATAATCCATTTTATTCCAACTCTGATGAATTCAGAGCAAATGATTTGATTAGTGCACTAACTAATGATAGTAAAATAATCTGGTGTATCAGAGGAGGAGAAGGGGCTTCTCGGTTAATTCCCTATCTAGAAAAGTTACCCAATGATAAAAAAGAAAGGATTGCTCAAAACAAAAAAATCCTCATAGGCTATAGCGATATAACTGCCTTGCACATCCATCTACAAGCTAAATATGATTGGCAAACTCTTCACGGCACCATGTTGGAAATGATAGTAAATAACTCCGTTTCTGAAAGCTCTGTTGAAAAATTGAAAGAGTTAATTCTTAACAAGCGGGATTCTATCAGATTTGATAACCTAAAGACGATAAATAATGGCATTAGACTAAAAGATGGCAGATTAGAGTCTAAAATCATCGGTGGTAATATGACTCTAGTTGAAAATAGTATAGGAACCGCTTGGCAAATAAATGCGAAAGGTAAAATTCTATTTTTAGAGGACATAAGAGTTTACCCATATGCAATAGAGCGCAGTTTAGATCACCTAAAACAAGCCCACATCTTTGATGGAGTACATGCAGTAATCTTTGGGGATTTCGTTAACTGCTATAACGATAACCTTGTTGAAGTTGTAAAAGAAAGGTTTGCAAAAAGTGTTAACTTTCCTGTATTTACAATAAAAGGGGTAGGCCATGGACATACAAATGATCCTTTACCTTTTAACACTCACGCTATTATTAGCGTTCAAGACGAAAAAGAAGGTTTGTTTTTTATGGACGTGCAAAATGTTAACTACACATAGCTGATAGCTCACTAGGCTTCTTTTGAAATTGTTAAGGTAATTGTCATCCGAGTAGTTGACTACTTGGATCCAGTTTCACCTTATGATGGTGTCATGAAAGTAGCTGACACTGGTTCCTTTATGACGGCAGCACTTTCTCCTGTCATCCCAGTGCCCAGACTACTTGGATCCAGAAAAAAGGATGATGTCATTCCAGTCTGGAATGGCTTTGTTGCATCGCTAGCTATGATGGATTAAAGATAAAAAAGGTGGAGAATATCAGTAGCTTATTATTCTGGT
>NZ_LYUY01000164.1:0-1164 GCF_001675785.1 Wolbachia endosymbiont of Nomada ferruginata | reverse complement strand
TAGTGGAAGCATTTGGAAAGCCGCATGTAAATGTGGGAACAATAGGACATGTGGATCATGGGAAGACAACGTTGACAGCGGCGATAACGAAGCATTATGGAAATTTTGTAGCGTACGATCAGATAGATAAAGCGCCAGAAGAAAGGAAGAGGGGGATAACGATAGCAACAGCGCATGTTGAGTATCAGACGGAAAAAAGGCATTATGCACACGTTGATTGTCCTGGACATGCTGACTATGTAAAGAACATGATAGTAGGTGCAGCACAGATGGATGCGGCGATATTGGTAGTGTCAGGGGTTGATGGGCCAATGCCACAAACGAGAGAGCATATATTGCTGGCGAAGCAGGTGGGTGTTGGATATATCGTGGTGTATATAAATAAAGCTGATGTTGCTGATGCTGATATGATAGATTTAGTGGAAATGGAAGTGAGGGAATTGCTGAATAAATACGGATTTCCAGGGGATGAAGTGCCTGTTGTGGTTGGTTCAGCACTCAAGGCGCTGGAGGATGACAGCAGCGAATATGGAAAAAAATCAATAGACAAATTGATGGAAAAGTTAGATGAATATGTGGCGGTTCCACCAAGGCCTGTGGATTTACCATTTTTATTGCCAATCGAAGATGTATTTTCGATATCGGGGCGAGGAACAGTGGTAACAGGAAGAATAGAGAAGGGAGAGATAAAGACGGGAGAAGAGATAGAGATAATAGGTCTGCAAGCGACGCAAAAGACGATATGCACAGGGGTTGAGATGTTTAAGAAGTTGCTGGATAAGGGAAGTGCAGGACTCAATGTAGGAATATTGTTAAGAGGAACAAAAAGAGAAGAAGTGGAGAGAGGGCAAGTATTAGCAAAACCGGGGACGATAACGCCGCATAGAAAGTTTAAGGCGGAGGTTTATATATTAAAGAAAGAGGAAGGAGGAAGGCATACACCATTTTTTGCGAATTACCAGCCACAGTTTTATTTAAGGACAACGGATGTAACTGGGAGCATAAAATTACTAGATGGGAAGGAGATGGTAATGCCAGGAGATAATGTGAGTGTAGAAGTAGAATTGCAAGTACCGATAGCAATGGATAAGGGATTGCGTTTTGCGATAAGAGAAGGCGGTAGAACTGTTGGTTCTGGTGTTGTTTCTGAAATTTTGGAGTGAG
>NZ_LYUY01000163.1:0-1170 GCF_001675785.1 Wolbachia endosymbiont of Nomada ferruginata | reverse complement strand
TACTCACAACATCCACTGAGAATTTCATATACCTAGCTATGAGTAGGGTTATGTTAAAGAGGGAATATGCTTGAATTTACTAGTTTCCGGACAACCTCTAACTAATGAACCAGTTGCAGGTCCTTCTTGGCAGATATGAGAGATTTAAAATTTTTGAAAGGCTTGAACTAATATAGAAAAGATTTTATAAAAACATCAGCCTATTAGTGCCATGACAAATTTAGTTATTTACTTTTTACAAAAACCACAAAAAAGTACCTACCTTCGTGAGAGCGATTTAAATAAAAGCAGCGTTGTGAAAATAAAAGCTTGAAATTGTTGTAACAAAACTAAGTAAATTAATTCATATCTAAATGCGGCAAAAATAGGCTAATATAGCTAGTTTTGTGGTATAGTAGAATTATTATAAAGAAAAGTTCGAACGGTACACTTGGTAGACCAACTGATCCCAAAACGAACAGTTCTCACGTTTGTTATTTTAAGTTGCTGAAAGTGGTTGTATTATTTAAGTTTTTAACAGCATGTATTGCCAAATTAGTAATAGCTTATCATTAAAGACTTCCATCAAAAATTATTTCAAAAAATTTTAAATGTAGGGGTTGACAAGTTTTAAAGATGGAGTAGCATGTCCAAAATACATTAAACCTTTATGGTATGTAAGGGGTTAAAGTCTATTCATTTCAAGGGGAGTAGCCATGTTGCGTTCAGACATTCCGCAAGTTTTATTTTCTTGCATTAAAGAGGATGATCCTTATAGGGCATCTAAGGTCTTTCAAATTGAACGTTGGTGCTATGCAAATTGGGATTTACATGAAAGAAGTGGTCAAAGAAGGCATAATTTTCTTGCACAAATACTGTCTAGTGAAGATTGCTGGAAAAAAGTAGGTGGTTTACATGGAGTTAAGCTTGATAGGCAAATGGTAGGCAAGAAACTGATTATGCCACCAGATTCAGATAATCCTTTTAGCACCAAGAGATACGATATTGCTTGCCGGTGTTGCTTAGAAGAAGATATTATTGCCTTATTTGAGGAAAGAAAAAAAAGATTATCAGCTCAAGGTGAGAGTAGTTTGCTAGAATATCACCATTTGGTTAGATGTTTCGGAGTAGGTCTTTTAGGGCAGTTTTGGTCACATTTTGTTAGCGGTCACATCTCTAAATTAAACTTGA
>NZ_LYUY01000162.1:0-1205 GCF_001675785.1 Wolbachia endosymbiont of Nomada ferruginata | reverse complement strand
CAATGGCGTCAACTTAAGGAAAAATGTCAGAGATTGTGTATAAAATTTCTCTCTAAAATTTTTACCATTAAATTACCCAAAAGCTGCAATAAACAGCACTTTTGTTTCTGTTTTATTTCAACAAAGAAGTCTAAAATGTGTCCTTTTTAGGTGAAATATGCAAAAAGGAAAAAACCTTATTCTACAAATTAAAAATATAATATACTCGAAAACTTTTCAGAAAATCCATTGTGTTGAGTTTTACACGAACAAGCTTTTTCGACAGTATTTTCTATGATTTTAAAGTTAGTTAAAAAAAGTTTGGGAATAGAATGTGAACTTATGGAGCCATTGACATGTACCCTCAAAGCAAGCTTTTTCTAAAGCAAGGTATAAGATTTGCCATACAGGCTTTCAAGAATTTAAGCATCCAAACAGCCTATCAGGATGAACCTGAGTTGGAGAGGCTATAGACTTATTGCAGCAGATGGTTCTGGTACCCAGCTCTGGGGAAATTGTATCCGAGTTTGAACCAAATGGAACAACAGGCACCATTGGCAATTTGTTTGTTGATTTGTGTACTTCGCTGATTTGTAGTGCTCGTCTTGCAGCTTGGAATATAGGTGAACAAACGTTGGCGGCAGAGCAATTACCCGAAGTTATCACTCAAATGCGTTTATTAAATCAAGAGAAATTATTATTTATCTATGATCGTCTTCAGTAAAATTCATTCAGCAGCATTATGATTTGGAAGTAGATTTTATTTTTCGCTTGCAAAAAAGAAATTATAGTAAGCTATGGGAACGCTGGCGAATTAGATTTTGATTTTATATTAGAAAATGAAAAGCTAAAAAATAAAATGAAAGGACAGAAAGTAAGAGTTATAGTGCTGACATTAGCCAACTGAGAAACAGAGCTTTTGACCGAGACTTTGGAGCAAAGCTGATGTGTTAAGGTGGCACATAGAGGAAACGACTCAAAGTAGGAGCAGAGTTAGAGAATTTTTCTGGAGAGGCTGTATACAAGAATTTTGGGCAAACTTGGTCATGTGCAATATATTATCGCTTCATATGTGTGATGCACAAGGGCCTTGGAACCCAGATCAAATTACTGAGTATCGTTTAAATTTTTCAGTTTTATTTGGTGTAATGAGGCAGAAACTCTATCAGGTACTTATTGCGCCAAAAAACTTTCAAGCCCTTTTTAAGTATACGCGCTAAAGTTAA
>NZ_LYUY01000020.1:0-14390 GCF_001675785.1 Wolbachia endosymbiont of Nomada ferruginata | reverse complement strand
TGTCTTTCAGAATACCGTTTTCTTTAGCTACTCTTAACATTTTCTCAACAGCTATACTATCTTTACGTAGTATAGCATAAGTAAGCGGTGCGCAAGTTTCTTCATGACCATCTGGACATTTTATAGTTGTTGTTGCATCAAGAATATCTTTCAGAATACCGTTTTCTTTAGAGATTTTTAAAATTTCTTCAATAGTTTTGCTATTTTTACATGATATAGCGTAAGTAAGCGGTGTGTAAATTTCTTTCTGACCATCTAGATATTTTATAGTTGTTGTTGCGTCAAGAATGTCTTTCAGAATATCGTTTTCTTTAGAGACTTTTAAAATTTCTTCAATAGTTTTGCTATTTTTACATGATATGGCGTAAGTAAGCGGTGTGTAAATTTCTTCTTGACCATCTAGATATTTTATAGTTGTTGTTGCGTCAAGAATATCTTTCAGAATACTGTTCTCTTCAGCTGCTACTAGAATTTCTTTAATAATTTTGCCACCCTCCCAGAACATAGCATGAGCAAGTGGTGTGTAAGTCACTTCCCGGCTATCTAAATGTTTTATAGTTATTGTTGTGTCAAGAATATCTCTCAGAATACCGTTTTCTTTAGCTACTCTTAACACTTTCTCAACAGCTATACTATCTCTACGTAGTATAACATAAGCAAGTAGTGTGTAAGTCACTTCCCGGTCTAGATATTTCATGGTGGTTGTTGTGTTAAGAATATCTTTCAGAATACTGTTCTCTTCAGCTGCTACTAGAATTTCTTTAATAGCTTTGCTATCCTTCCAGAACATAGCATAAGCAAGTGGCGCGTAAGTCACTTCCTTGTTATCTGGATATCTTATAGTTGCTGTTGTGTTAAGAATATCTTTCAGAATACCGTTCTCCTTAGAGACTTTTAAAATTTCTTTAATAGCTATACTATCTCCACGTAGTATAGCATAATCAAGTGGTGTAACAGTTGCTCTCCGACCATCTGGATATTTTATAGTTGTTGTTGCGTTAAGAATATCTTTCAGAATACCGTTTTCTTTAGAGACTTTTAAAGTTTCTTCAATAGTTTTGCTATTTTTACATAATATGGCATAAGTAAGTGGTGTGCAAGTTTCTTCCTGACCACCTGGATATTTTATAGTTGTTGTTGCGTCAAGAATGTCTTTCAGAATACCGTTTTCTTTAGCTACTCTTAACATTTTCTCAACAGCTATACTATCTTTACGTAGTATAGCATAAGCAAGTGATATAATAGTTGGTTCTTTACCCCGATGTTTGCTTACTTCCGTAGTAGGAATCCTTTGTTTTTCCTTCTCTTTCGATTTCGAATTGTTTACCTGATGAGTCATTTTTTTTCTCCAGGTCTTTCTTATTAAACTAAGCATAACATTTCCTCTCTTCGTGGTTATAATATTTGCTTTTATGAATCAGTTGTGTTGATAATGTATTAATTGCATAGTTCAGACATTGTTTTATAAAGCAAAATTTTAGTAGACCACCTTACAAGAACGTTTCTTGCTAATTCTGAATCCGAAAAAAGGACGCAGTAAAGTCATTTGTAAGGGAAGAATGAAACTTGTAGCTATAGCTAAACTGACTTACGATAATTTGAAAAACCGTCATCCCGCTACTTGTTAGCGGGATCTAGAGATACTGCGGCGGTATGACGGTTCGCAGTGGTATGACGGTTCGCGGCGGGATGACGATAAGCTCGTCATCCCGCTACATTAATATTGTATTAATAAAAACTTAATAATAATCCTTAATAATATATGAACTAACATGTTCGCAATTTCGTATGACAGAGGAAACAAAAGATGGATATGCTTCCTTATACGTTGCAATTCAGGAAGGTAATATTGAAGCTGCAGAACTACTAATAAAGTGTGGTACAAACGTCAATGATCATTATGAACGCAATCGTACGCCACTGCATATTGCCATCGGACGCAAACAATTAGAAATAGCAAAATTGCTGATAAAAAATGGAGCAAACGTTAATGCAAAAACTCAAAATCATGGTAAAGATGATCTAACACCAATGCACTTTGCAGTTTTTGCAAATACGCCAGAATTTATAGAATTACTAGCTAGCCATGGTGCATTGATTAATGAAAGAGAAAGTACCGAAGGGTATACTCCTCTTCACTTTGCTGCTTTGTATGGGAATAAAAATATAATACAAACCTTAATTGATAAGGGGCAAGATATTGAAGATGTGGACAATAATGGGCGAACAGCTCTGTTTTTAGCTGCTAGGCAGTGCACTGAAGCAGAAGATGATAGCAGAATAGAAATTATCAAGTATTTGATAGACAAGCTCAAAGCAGATGTAACAAAGAAAGACAATAATAACAATGCAGTACTCTTTCCTGCCGCTAATAATTGCCCTGGAAAAGTGGTAGAATTCATCATTGAGCAATATATAAAAATCTTTGAGTTAGAGAATTTTATCAACCACAAAAATAATGATGGAATGGATGCTTTGGATATTGCGCTGAATAGTGGAAACGAGAAAGCTATTGAAGTATTAAGATCATATGGAGCAGATATCAAGAATAAGGTAGATGGTAGCATTCAAAAAATTACTGCAGAAAAACCAAGTAGTACCCTAGACAGAGCAGAAAGTGCAGAGGTAGCACCTCCAATTAAGCAAAGAGTATAAAGCTTTTTATAAAGCGATTATAAATTTCAGTAAGTTGCAGAGGCTCTACAATGGGAAGTGTAGTATGTTAGCAGATACAAATGACTAGATAAATTATATTTCATTAAAGTCATTTATCTTGAAACATAAGCAGGATTTTGTATAGTTGTTTCAATTTGGGTCTGTATATTGAAACAACGCGTGAAAATGACAGGTCATTGTACAAGAGGTACCTAATTCACCGACAAGAATGCTAGATAAAGACACTTACATTTCAATTATTTCACAATTTCTGTATAATCTTAAAAACTCAATTAGTGCGTTATGAAAATAATAATAGGTAATGCTAGTAAGGAATTAGGGGAATCAGTAGTTAACCGGCTAGATGTTCAACCATCCTCTGCTTGGATATCAAAGTTTACCGATGGTGAGGTAAATGTAGAAGTAGCAAATGATCTGTATAATCAAGAAGTATATATAATACAATCTCTTTCTCCCCCTGTGAATGATAATCTTATGGAGCTTCTGCTTATAATTGATGCAGTAAATAGATTAGGAGCCAAAAGGATAGTAGTAATTATCCCTTATTATGGATATAGCAGGCAAGATAGAATTATCAAGAACAATAATGTGCAGTCTGCTTTAAGTGCCAAATTAGTTGCAAATCTTATTCAAACTGCAGGTGCAAGTAGTGTTGCAGTTATTGATTTGCACTCAAGTCAAATTGAAGGATTCTTTGATGTACCGATAACTAATTTGAACTGCTTTGAAGCATTTGTTGACTCTATACACACAGAAAATTTGGCAATTGTTGCACCTGATGTTGGAGCAATTGGCAGAGCACGTGCTTTTGCAAAGGCTTTAGAGGAAAAGTACAAGATAGGGTTAAGTGATAAGATTATTGTAGTAGATAAATATAGGGAGAGAGCAGGCACATCTCAAGTAATGAACATAATAGGAGAAGTTGCGAATAAAAATTGTGTCATTGTTGATGATATAGTTGACTCTGGTGGAACATTGTGTAATGCAGCTCTTGCTTTAAAAGGCCACGGAGCAAAGTCCGTAATTTCATGCATCACACATGGCGTGCTTTCAGGAAGTGCAGTTGAGAAAATCTCTTCCTCTTCTTTAGATAAATTAGTGATTACGGATACCATACTTCACAAACTTGAAAAAACTGGTAAAATAGAAGTTGTTTCGGTTGTAAATATTTTAACTCACTTTATCCAAGGAGGTAAAGATGCCAGCTAAGTCAACAGAAGACGTTATTACTTCACTAATAGAATTTGCAAATAAGAGAAAAATAACAATTACCAAAGAAGAAATGCTTAAAATTGCACAGCTTGTAAGGATTAAGTTATCAAATGACGAGATTGATCACTACTCCAAAGAACTGACAATGCTGGATTGGATACATGATACTTTATTGCAAGTTAATACTGAAGGTGTTTCTCCTATGCGTTATGGCAGCATAGACAAGGACATTCATGTACGCGATGATGTTATAAATTCTCAAAACATTAAAGAAGAGATATTGTCCAATACAAAACCTGAGCATGGGTATTTCGTAGTGCCAAAGGTTATAAATGATTAAGGTAAAATAAGGCTCATATCAAACCTATAATGGATCGTATCTGTTCAGCAGAGTGGCAAAATAAGGTAGACGAGAAAAGACAACTATAGGAACAAATGGGTGTCATTCCAGTGCTTGACACTGGCATCCAGTCCTTTTGCACAGTTCCATCAAAAACGTTGTAAAGCGCTTTCGTGTTTACCAACTTAGTGCCCAATCTGGATCCCAGTGTCAAGCACTGGGATGACAAGAAAGGGAGCACTGGAATTTTTGTTTCAGCATTAGCCATGCATCTGAACAGATACAATAAATCTACTTTCAAAAATAAGACCAATCCGGTAAAGAAGCATTTGTGGGAGTGGAAACCATTTTTTGATTTTTCTTTACTAAGTCTACTAAATATAGTTTAGAGTTGCTTGGTGATTCTGTTCTTGTAAAAATGATTTCTCTACCATTTGGTAACCATGCCGGGGATTCAATTTTATGCCCCTCTGAAAGCAGACGTTCTTCTTTGCCATCTGGCTTCATAACTCCTATGTAAAATTTTCCTGACTGAATCTTTGTAAAAGCTATTAGATCTCCTTTTGGCGACCAAACAGGCGTAGCATATCTTCCACTTCCAAAACTAATTCTTTTAGGTTTTTTACTTTTGTTAGTAAAATCGATAACGTACAGTTGCTGACTCCCACTTATATCAGAACTAAAAGCCATATACTTTTGATCTGGAGAAAAAGAGGGAGAAGTGCTTATAGCTGAACCTTTAGTAATTTTTTTTGTTCGTTTACTACTTAAATCCAAAGATAATATATTCGTTTCACCACCCAATGAGTGGGAAATTAAAAGAGATTTACCATCGGGAGAAAATCTTGGTGCAGAAACAACTCCTTCAAATGCGCTGATTATTGATTCAGTGTTATCTTTTAAATTTTTTAATATTATATAACTTTTACCATTTGCGTACGAGATATAAACAATACCCTTTCCATTTGGTGAGAATCTCGGTGTTGACACAAATCTATCGCCATTTGTTAAGTATTTTATATTACTTCCATCTTGATTCATCACAACAATTTTACGCACAGATTTGTAGTTGCTATCTTTTTCTTCAGCGATATACGTGATTTTTGTGTTGAAGTGCCCTTTCTCACCAATTAATCTATCATGTATCACATCCGAAACGAGGTGACCAATTTTTCTCCAGTCTTTTGCTGGAAAAACAACTGACTGAGTAAGTAATTCTCTTTTTGTAAAAGTGTCAAATAAACGAAATGATAGCTCTAATGCACTACCAGATATTTCGCTTAAACTTACTGTGACTACAGTATCGCTTTTCCAAGATTTAGATTCAGCTTCCGCGCCACGTTTTACATTAAATAAGCCACAATTAGATAAATTTGTTCCTATTACCTTTGCAATATTTTCGCTTAATTCGCTTTCCAACGCTGTTTTACATGTACATTTAGATACAACAAGACCAATGTTACCAACACTGCTTTTTTTTATATCAACATATAAAGCAGCTTTTGTAAAATAAGGAATAAATAACGAAATAAATAACACCAGATGAACGAATAGCTTCATTCATTTCATACCTGTTCTATCTGAACCTCAATTATAGGTCTTTTTAGTAAATATTCCTTTAAGATACTCAATATTGAACTTTCAATCTTATTTTTAATTTTTTTTGTTGGCTGCAAACTAAACAACGACTCAACTTTCTTGACAATTTTCTGTATGGTAGCTGCATCTTCTAGCACTTCAAAAACACCAGGTACAAATACTTTTGGTTTAGCAAGCAATTTATTTTTCTTGTTTACAACTGCTGTTACCACAATAACTCCGGCATCTCTCATTCTTTTACGCATTTTTATAACACTGCTCTCCGGATGACGTAGCAACATACCATCAATACCAAAGTAGTCAACATCAATTGAATCAACCTTTTCTCCGTTCTCCAAATTAACAATATCACCTGGTGCAATCATTATTGCTTTTGCCACACCGCACTCTTTAGCAAATTTTACATGTGCATGCGTGTGAATATATTCGCCGTGAACTGGAATAGACATCTTCGGTTTTATTAAAGAATACATTTCCTTTAGCTCTTCTCTTGTTGGATGCCCAGAAGCATGAACATGCTCTGTTTTTTCAGTAATAACTTCTACCCCCATCTCAATAAAGGCATTGAGCATATTGTGCGCACGAGTTTCATTTCCAGGAATGATTTTTGACGAAAAGATCATGGTATCACCTTGCTGCATTTTAAATGCTTGATGACTCTTAGCAGCAAGTCTTGCGGTAGCTGCCAGTGGCTCACCTTGACAACCTGTGCAAAGTAGCACCAGTTCTTCCCTTGGAAAATTTACTGCTTCCTTTGCTTCAAGAAACTGAGGAGAATCAGTTAAATAACCACTATCTTGCACAACTTTCACTATTCTCCATAAAGATCTACCAAGTAAAACTACTTTTCTATTTAGTGCTTTTGCAGCTTGGCTTATCGTTTCAATTCGTGCCACATTTGAAGCAAATAGCGAAACAGCAACTAATTTTTTAGACCGCTTTATTATGTTATAAATATTATTATAAATTTCACCTTCTGACTCAGGGTGATGCTTGCTTAATATATTGGTTGAATCGCAAATTGCTGCAAGCAGGTCACCTTTATCGCCAATTTCTTTTAGACGCTCCATATTAGAAGTTAATCCAACAACAGGTTTTGGATCAAATTTCCAGTCTCCGGTATGGAGTGCACTACCCATTTCAGTGCTAATTAATATTGAATTTGCCTCAGGAATTGAATGAGTTACATTTATAAACTCGACGGTAAAAGGACCCAAATTTATGCTGCCATTTATGTCTACCTCTTTCACAGGCACTATACCTTCCAATCGAAATTCTTTTAGTTTCTCTTTAAGAAAATTAACCGTAAACTTTGTTGTATATATGGAGCACTGCAACTCTTCCCACAAGTGGGGCACTGCACCGCAGTGGTCCTCATGTGCATGTGTAATTATTATTCCAAGTAAATCTTTTTTTCTTTGAGCAATAAAATCTATATCAGCAATGAGCAGCTCAACACCTGGCATAGTTTCATCTGCAAAACCAACACCAAGGTCGATCATAATCCACTTACCTTGGTAATGATATAGGCTAACATTCATCCCGATTCTTCCTACTCCCCCAAGCGGAAGAAATAAAAACTCATTTTTGTTTATATTCATTAAATTTAAATTATTAAAACCTGAGAATAGCAAAACTTCGACCTTAAATAAAGAAATTTATTGCTTTTACATAGTTTTAAGGAACTAAGAAGTTTCTGTTGGCTAATAATAACACTATTGTTAAGTTTTCCATTAATAAGGTCAAAGAATTGCAGGATTAAATGAAAACCCGTAAACAGTTACCCCTTTATGTCATTTAGCAGATTTCTTATTTTTTTTTTACTTTACTAAAAAACCCTTCAGGTTGCTGTTGTACACTTGCATTTTCCTCTTCTTCAAGCGCTTTTAATAGTTCAATTTGCTTTTTAGTTAAATTTTTTGGATTTAAAGTCTCAACTATTACCTGTACGTATAAATCACCACGAGCATGTGAGTTCATATATGGCATACCCTTTTCCCTACAACGTAGTTTGGTACCAGTTTGAGTGCCTTCAGGGACCTTTACTTTTATTTTAGCTCCATCAATTGATTGAATATCGATTTCACCACCAAGCACTGCTAGTGTCATTCTTATAGGCACTTTACAGTGTAAATCTGCTTTATTTCTAGCAAAGATTTTATGAAAAATTATTTTCACGTATACGTATAAATCTCCACTTTTTCCACCTTTTGTTCCAGCTTCTCCTTTACCACTTATCCTTACCTTAGCTCCTTCTTCTATGCCTTTTGGAATTGAAACGGATATATTTACTTCATCTCTTCTACGTCCACTTCCACCACATTTCTTACATTTGTTTTGTATTATTTCTCCTTCCCCATAGCATGTAGTACATGTTCTTTCGATGGTAAAAAAGCCTTGTTGAGTTCTAATCCTACCGCTTCCCTGGCATGTGTGGCACTGAACTGGTTTAATTGCTCCTTCGCCACCTGTGCCTTGGCATGTATCACATTTTACATTTGTCACATAATGTATAGGCGCTTGTATTCCTTTAAATGCATCTTCTAAGGTAATTTCAAGATCATAACGTAGGTCTGCTCCAGATACTCCTGTTGTACTTCTTTTTGCTCTCGATCTACTTGCACCACCACCGAATCCTCCACCAAAGAAGTCATTGAATATGTCGCTAAAATCTCCTGCAGAGCTAAAGCCTTGAAATCCACCAGAAGCACCTTCGTGGCCATAACGGTCATAGCCTGCCCTTTTCTCAGAGTCAGATAGAACTTCATATGCAGCTGTTACTTCTTTAAATTTTTCCTCTGCTTCTTGATTGCCAGGATTTCTATCAGGATGATATTTTAACGCTAATTTTTTATACGCTTTTTTTATCTCATCAATACTGGCATTTCTGCCTACTTCCAGTAGCTCATAGTAGTCTTTTTTGCTCATATATAATAGTTTAGTGCTTAACCTTTAAAGATAGGTATTGCATATATTAATTTCAAGTGTGACTTCTGCTTCCTATAAAATGTGGTGCACCCTGAGCGACTTGAACGCCCGACCTTTTGATCCGTAGTCAAATGCTCTAATCCAACTGAGCTAAGGGTGCTTTCATAAAGTTAACTTTAGCAGATTTTGTGGCTTGATTCAATTAATTTGGCTAAAAATAAAACTATTTATTTCTATCATACGTGAACCCCTCACAATTCTCAAACTGCCGTTTCGCATTAGAATTATCAAATTCACTACAAGGAGGAGCAGTTGGAGTAGTATTAGGATCTTGAGAAAAGTAAGGAGGTGGTGCATCATAACGAGAAGAATCTCCATAACCATGCCCTTGTCTAAGACAGCTATCTACCGCTCCTTTAGCTTTCTCGATATTTTCTGATTCTTCCTCATGCTTCATATGAAAAGCTAAACCACCAGCAAAACACACAAGAGAATTAATACCAAGAATGACTAAACCCCACACTGGTAAGACTGGGTAAACAGCACAAGCTGCCAAAGAAACAGCGCCAACCGCAAATTCTATATTTCTGAACGTTTTAAGTTTATTATCAAGATAATCTATTTTTTCTTCTTTTCTAGCCGCTTTTTTGCTGCTGTTGTACCAAAAGCACATACCAGCATGGAAAGCAACACACACAACTGCAGCTACCATACCTAAAGCTAATAACTTTCTATTGTCTTCTGAGTCTTTTTTCTTATCTTCTCTGCTTTGATGGCTACCACTACTGAAACCAGGGTTATTTATAACTGTAGTATGACCACCAAACAGGCTGCGAAGTAGTAAATAATCCCAAAAATCTAAACCTCTATCATTGTATACATGTATATGTGTAGTCTGAGGGCCTGTAGGTTGTGCGTTATTCCCTGCGTTATATTGATCATTTCTGCTTCCTGTATCGTGCCTATTGCTTGAATTTGGATGTGTAAATTCTTCATACACATTTTTAAAATTCTCCTTGCTCCAAGTTAAATTCGGTGTATTATTACAATACTGTAGAAACCCTTCAATATTATTATTATTACCTAATTTCTTTATATAGGCTAACGCATACCTTTTTAAAACACTATCACTTGCTACCATAAATACCCTCTTAAGTTAAGATTAAATTAATAAATATTTATTATAACAAGATAACATCTACTTGTCAACTTGAGCCTGATTCAAGTATCCGTTCAGAGTGTGGCAGAAGAACTTATTCAAATAAAGTAGGTGGTAAAATATAAACATTTTATAAAGTGAAAAATGGACTTTTCAGACCACTGCCGAGCTAAAAAAGCCCTGAAAACCGTGATACTTAGGCCACTTCTTGCTTAAGCTGTACAATTTCAGCTTGAGAAAGGCCAGTGGATTCAGCTATTAAATTAACAGATACACCAGCTTTAAGTAAATTTTTTGCAACTTCGATTTTTCCTTTCTCTATACCTTCCTCAAGTCTGTATTCAAGAATGGCTTCTTCCTTACGTAGATCCATTATTCTTTCTTCATATGCTACTAAATCTTTTTCATTCCAGCTAAACCTGTCTAATTCATCGTAGGCTAACTTTATTATTGGTGCTTTTTCTGCTATTTTCCTTAAGTCTTCTTCCGTAGTTTCATCTGCATATTGTTGTCTAAGTGAAGAAGGTCGCCCCTCCTCACTCGACTTCAAAACCGTACGTGAGACTTTGCGCCTCATACGGCTTCTCTCCAATTTGGTGCTTTTCATGCACACCTCCTGTGTAATTCATCGTGACAATGTCCATGTAACAAAGATAAGTTTTTGATCATATTGTTTCGTCTATTCCGGTCTTTGTGATGTATTTCTATTGTATCATCACTTTTAAACCATAGTCTACAATTATCACATTTACTTTGTTGTAACTTCAATAGTTTTATTACTCTTAATGGCTTATCTGGTATTTTTCTCAGACGTTTACCCCAATATACCCAATCACCATCATATGGAGATCTGGTTTTTTGCACTTTGATATGTCGTTTAATATCATGATCACTGTGTATAATAAGATGTATCTTGTTACTTGTCATAAAACGCCAGTTATCGTTATTATACTTTTTAAAGTATTTTCTTTTTATCCAGCATTTCCCTTTGTTTGGGTGCCTAAAGACTGCCCACTTCCAGAGCTTTCTATGTATAGTATTATCCAATGAGCTAAAGATTTTACATGAAACTACCGAAGAGTAATATTGACTCCATCCTCTGTTTATTGGATTGAGATTCCTTATTATTACTTCCTGTGGCGCCCCACGCATTTCTCTAAGTTTATGTTTAATAGCAAATGTATGCTGCTTTATAGAATTACGACTTGGTTTTATTAATAATGTGTAACCTTTTTTACTTTCTTTTGTTGGATATTGTCTTATTGAAAATCCAAGAAAATCAAATCCTGGTTTTGTTTCATCAATGGTTCTTAATGTATGAGAAACTCTTGTTTTAGAGGGCTTTAATTTTAGTCCAATGGTTTCTAACCATTCTTCAACTAAAATTTTTGCTTTAAGAATAATCTCTTCATTTTCATGTATGATGACAAAATCATCACAGTAGAAAATTACACTAATAGACTTTTGCGCGTTTTTATGCGATATCCTACCATATTTTCTTTTCATGCATTGAAAGAGTTCGTTTGTTAATGCTTTTTTGATATGTTGCTCTAATCCGTGTAATGCAACACAAGCTAGCAACGGTGAGATCGTCCCTCCTTGAATTGTACCACGTTTTGTGGATTGAAACTTTCCATCTTCCATAACGCCTGCCCTTAACCATCTTCTTATGATTTTCTTTAACGTTGGTGTGGTTTTCAAGCAGTTTATTATGGTTAATATTGTCAAAACATCCAGAAATATCAGCATCTAATACATATGCTGTTTTCTGTTTTAGCACATCAAATCTGGCTTCAATTGCATCATGACATGATCTACCAGGTCTAAAACCATAAGTGTTTGGCTCAAGTTTTGCCTCCCATTCTGGTTCTAAAGCCATTTTTACAAGTGTTTGTTTTGCTCGACACGATATAGTAGGTATACCAAGCGGGCGATGCTCCGATGGCTTACCAGGTTTTGGGATCCAAACGCGTCTTGATGGCTTTGCTTTTTCTTTTATATCTAAAGAATATGATAGTTGTAATCTTTCTTTTTGATTAAGATTAGCCTTTCCATCAATACCTGCAGTCTTCTTCCCCCTATTGTCCTGTGTTACTTTCCTAACAGCGAGTGTTTTTGCACTTGTTGATTTGAGCAATAATTTTTGAAGATTATGCATCTTTTTGATATCATTACATTTAGAAGCTTGGTAAATTCGTTTTTGTAGCTTAAATGAAGATTTCTTCAGCTTTCGCCAAGGAATTCCATTCCATTCATACCTAGCTTTTTGCTGGTCCATAACATATTCACTACTATTCACCACTTTACCTTCCAAATTAAAGTGTTTACGTCTGCATATCCCAGATATTACTTTGGGCATTAGCTTCTTAAACAATCCTTCCACATAGCAGCTTGTGGTTGGCTACCTACTTATATTTTAATGAATATAAGAGCTTTTATGTGGTTACTCCGTTCCATGGCTTCGTTTCACGTTAAACTTAGATTCCTACTATTTGCCGGAAGCTGGGAACATCAATAACTAAAGTCTTCAATCTTTAGTTCCACTTTTGCTTCATACCGTTTTGGTCTATGCGTAATTCAACCTCCTTTCGCATACTATGCTTTGATGACAATTCAAACATAGGTTCCTCTCGTAATCATATCTAACTCTGTTTGCAAGGATTCACCATGAGGTTTAGTGTTACCTGCTTTTATCTCATGCTTGCACCCCAAAGGTTGCCACCCTTTAAAATGTGAGATATACATTATCCCCGATGTCTAGGGAAAGTGGAATTTAACCACCACAAAACCACGACTTTCAGGGTCGCACTAAAAAAATAAATCCATTTTTCAACAATATTTGAAAGCTGATCTTCTTTTGTCTTATTAAACTTTGGTAGCTCGATGAAAGTGCAACTAAAATCTTTGAGATCATGTTCATAGGTAATTTTATCAAAAGTAACGTGATCAGATTTGTAAGCCAGCTTGTTAGGAAATAAGATAAAATCGGCGATAGCAATAAAAATAACTCCTTTAAGATCTTGATCACCTTTGTGAGCTTGACTTGAATAAGCTTTAGCAGCATAGTATTGAGCGCGTTTCTCAAAACCTTTATCACGAGCAAACTGGTCAGGTAAGGAAGCAGTATTACTACTACTCCCTCCCTTAGAAACCTTACTATTACCCACAAATATGAGGTTCATGAGCAAGTCTCCATCCTTCTGCTAGATCAAAGAGACGTCTCCACCCTTTCCAAAGAGTAATTGGTCCTGGTTTTGGGTCGCTTTTTCTTGCTAAATGACCTCCAAGTTCACGAAACGGCTTCTTTTATAGTAGGGGCTATATTTGGACATGGTTTCCTGTGTATTTTAACATATAAAACTTTCCATTCTTCCTCAGCTAATAAGGCAGTACATGGTAATGTTGCTTGCAATTGATGTAATAAAGAAAATTCTCCAAGCAATAATGCTCATGACTGTTAAAATACCTCATTAATCTTTCTGCTGTTCCAAGTCTACATTCCTCAACTTTGAGACCAGATTTTAAAATCTTATGCAATATCTCTATTTTCCATCTCAAACAATACCAACTAACTTTTTCAACAGCTTCTTCAAAAGTACTGACCGGAAAAAAGCATCCACTCTAGAGGACTTGCTTCGGGAGGAGAGTTTTTTTCAACAACATGAATTGCGTGAAGTTGTAGACTCTGTCGGTTTATATTTTATGTGACCTTCTTTACATTTTATATGGCCTTCATGTGATAAATTTTCCGAATCTAATTTCTAAAAACGCTGTCCTTTTTTGCTTGTTATCTCTAGCAGGGATTTCAACTTCTACTTTTCCAGCGCAAGGGAGACCTTGGATCAATGACCATAATTTTTGCTTGTTCCTGGTATGCATGAATTTTTTATTTACATTTCTGTTGTGGCAAGCTCTTACTAAAATTTCTGAGTTAAGATTATGTGCAAGTTCAAAAAAATCATGCATATCTGCTTCTCTGTCACATACAGTTATAGCTTCGGTTTGGGCCAGATCTATAATATTATTTGTTTTCTTTAAACTTTCTAGCCATTTCATACTTTCTTTATCCTCAATATGAACGTTGTTACGATGGCTCTTTAGTCTTTTTTCTTCTTCAGAAATGAGTTGCCTCGAGTAAATCTTTTGATCCAGTATTCCCAGCTTCCGTACTAACAGCAAGGGCTGTATGCATTACTGCTCCTTTTCCAGCAATAGTTCCCAATCCGCTTATGGCTTGAGTATGAAATATAAGTTGTATCTTGAATCACAAGAATTCTTTTATGAGCTTTTGTTCTTTCAACTGTTTTATCAATGTGTGAAGCTAGAATATCGACTTCTTTTACGTTCTCATTTTGAAAAAAACGATATGCTGCTTTTGCTTCTGACCAACTTCCGCATGCCTCATTAATTGAGCTTTCAGGTAAACTTATCAAACTATCAGCAATATTTACTAATCGGTCAGTTAATCTTTTATCT
>NZ_LYUY01000002.1:0-28895 GCF_001675785.1 Wolbachia endosymbiont of Nomada ferruginata | reverse complement strand
TAATTTAATGGTAAAAATTTTAGAGAGAAATTTTATACACAATCTCTGACATTTTTCCTTAAGTTGACGCCATTGTCTGAACGGATACAACTTAATTTTTAATCTGCAGGAGTCAAGTTGAGAATGTCCAATTTTCCACTTTCTTTATAGCATAACATACTTCAGCGCCTCTTGCTCCTCTTGAAGTCCAATGGGCTCACCACTTATGTGTAAATTAATCGTTAATGTTGTACACGTTCTTTTCTTTTTCTACTCTCTCTTGCTCTTCAATACAATATATAGCAAGCGGATTAGCTTTAAGTCTTTCGACTCCTATCTCTTCTCCTGTTCCATCGCAGTAACCATAAGTGCCTAATTTTATTTTTTCTAACGCCTCCTTAATTTTTTCTTTTCTATCTTTTCGACGCTTGATTAATTTCTCGTTTCCACTATCTCCATCAGAATAGTATGTATCAATACTATTCTCTTCTAGTTCTTGTTTCTCCAGCTCAGCGAGTATTGACTGTAACTTTAAGCTGAAGTATTCCAGTTGTTTTACGCTCATATATTCTTCATCTTCTGAAGGAGTGTAATCTTCTGGTGACTTTATTTTTGGTAACTTTTCCATAATTGCATTATCAAAAAAATAATAAAACCTATATAATTTATGAACAAAAAATTATACTACCTCAAAGTAAACACTATAATTTATAATAAACATTTAAAAGCCTAGTATGATCGACTCAGTAAAAAAATTAGTAATAGATGATAAGAACTTTACCTATATAGTATGTATTTTTATCATAATGTTAAGTTTATCTTCATTTACACTTGAAAACAACAATAAACAAGAAGTTATGTTAACATTAACATGGATATGTGCTACATTTGTTTTGCAGATTTCTACAAATAATTTGTTTACATCTGATTATCATGATGGAATATTAGAGCAAATCTTTGTACAGCCACTCTCTTCTAGGCTTATAGTTGCTTATAAAATTTTCGCTCACTGGTTATTATTTGGGTTACCGATTTCAGTAATTTCTTCCATATTCAGCTTTGCAATTCTAGGCAATAGTATTGAACACTCAATAGCAGTTGGAGTGTCTTTATTATTTAATACGCTGATAATCATTAATATTTCAGCTACTGGAAATGCATTGATGATTGGTCAAAACAACTTAGCATCAGGAGTATCGCAAATTCTTGTTTTGCCAATGATAATGCCAACCTTTGTGTATTTTAAAATGCTAACTCAATTTGAAAATTTATCCTTGAATATTTATACACTACTAATCACCATCTTAGTTTTTGTTATTTTGATTGTTAACAGCACCATAACTACTCACATGGCACTAAAATTTGCTGTGGAACAGGATTGAAAAATCTTACTGTTATTCAGTAGACTTCTTGCATAACCTAGAAAAAAGGCAAATAGTTATTATAGATTTAGGTTTATCGACAATTTGAAAAACCTTCATTCCAGCATCCTTCCCTGTCATCCAAGTAGCCCTTCGTTGTCATCCCAGTGTCAAAAACTGGGATAACAGCTAACCTGACAACCGTCATCCCGCTACTTGTTAGCGGCTAAGAGATACCGTGACGGTATGACGGTTCGCGGTGGCATGACGATAAGCCTCATCATCCCGCTACGTGTTAGCGCCGCGGCGGTATGACGATTCGCAGCGGCATGACGAGAAAGGGGCTACTTGGATGATACCTTTTTTCTACTTAGTTTGGGTTATGCAAGAAGTCTATTCCTTCATAAGGAGAAGTAGTTAAAGGAATTTACTCTATTTCTCCCTCTTTTTTTATTATTTTTAATCTATAGTTAACGTAAAAGAGATATGCAAAAACTCTATTGATCCATAGTCTGCAAATTATTAATAACACTTACTTTAAAGAACCTCACTTTACGCTGATCTTTGAGCGCTCTTCTGTGGTATTTTGTAAGAGTATAACTTGTGAAATCGTCTTCCCTATAGATTAAAGAGTTACACTGCTTTATATGTGATGCTATCCACTCTGCATAGTCCTGATGATCGGTTGCAATGAATATTTCCCCTGTTATAAGTATTTTTTTTGCTAATAAATTTAAAAATTCCGTATTAATTAATCGTCTTTTATTGTGACTTCTTTTTGGCCATGGATCTGGAAAGAGAATAAAGAATCTTTCAACACTGTTATCAGGAAAATTTGCAATCAATTCTCTTGCATCTTCTGTCCACATTAAAATATTTTTTATGTTCCGTATTTCTATGTTTGTTAGCAAGCGAGAAACCCCCTTTAAGTAGGGCTCACATCCTATAAATAATAGATCAGGTTCATTGAGCACCTGGTAAAGCATATTTTCACCGTTGCCAAAGCCTATTTCTACCCATATTCTTTTTTGTGAATTTACAATTTTCTCTATAGATTCCTTGCTGTTTTGAATAGAATATTTTTCCAATATTTCATCAACATCAGGTTTTAGCCTGGACCTTCTGGAGAACGATCTAATCCACTTGCTATTCTTAAATAGCATATTCTTGATACATATATAATTTTCTCACTATATTTTATATAGCTTAAACAATTCTCGAAATGAGTTAATGAAAAATTACTTGTCAATAATTGTTAATATTATATAATATATGAGTTCTAATAAAGTTTAAGTTAAAGGTAAAGGTATGAATAATAATAATCCAGTCGTAAATCTACCGGTTACTATCAGAAAGCTATCATCAAACAAATTTATAGAAGAGATATGTCAAGGCCAATTTGAGGATCAAGATAATACCTTGTTTGAAGATTCTTTTGTTAACAAAATTAAAGAAGGAGATGTGGTAGAAGGTGTAATTACAAGAATAAACCCTAACGACGTTGTGGTTGATATTGGTTTAAAATCTGACGGGAGAATTCTGATCAAGGAACTCGGTTGTAATGATGAGGTCATTATTGGCTCGAAAATCAGAGTTTATGTGGAAAGAATTGAAGATTATCATGGTAATGTTGTTCTTAGTCGTGAAAAAGCAATTAGGGACGAAAAATGGAATAAGTTGGAAGAAGATACAGTTACAAGGGCTGAAGTAAGCGGAGTTATTAAACGCTCAATTAAATGTGGCTTTATTGTTGATCTTGGTGACGGAATAAGCGCTTTTTTACCGCTGAGTCATGTGGATTTGAAGCAAGTAAAAGATGCGAAGCACCTTATTGAAACTGAACAAAAGTTCATCGTGCTTAAAATGGATAAGAAGCAGGGCAATATTGTAGTATCAAGAAAGCTGGTGTTAGAAAAATTGCACGCTGGTGAAAAAATTAAATTTTTAGAATCTTTAAATGAAGGCGATATAATAGAAGGGAAAATAAAAAGTATCACTCATTACGGTGTATTTGTCGGTATTCATGAATCAGATGTAGTGGGAGTTATAGATGGATTGTTACATATTACAGATATCTCTTGGAGTAGGGTAAGTCATCCGTCTGCAGTTTTTACTTGTGGTCAGACTATAAAAGTTAAAATTATAAAAATAGACAAGGAAAATGCTAAAATTTCCTTGGGTGTGAAGCAGCTAGAAGATAGCCCTTGGCAAGATGCAGAGTCAAAATATCCAGTTGATAGTGTGCATAAGGGTTATGTAACAAGCATAGAAGATTATGGATTATTTGTTGAGCTTAGACCTGGAATTGAAGGTTTAGTGCACTCGTCGGAAATAACTTGGGTTAAGAGTAATTTACCAGTTAGTAGTCTCGTAACAAGGGGACAAGAAGTATATGTAAAAATTCTCAGTATTGACATTGCTAAGAGTAGGATGAGTTTAAGCATGAAAAGGTGTGTAGACAACCCTTGGCAAGTATTTATCAATAAATATTCTCCTGGTTCTATTGTTTCTGGTGAAGTGAAGAATAATACCGGCTCATATGTATCTGTTGCTTTCGGTGATTCTGAAATAGATGAGAACGTAGAAGGGACAATATATGTGAAAGATTTTAGTTGGTCTAAAAATGGTTCAGATGAGATAAAGAAGTATAATGTAGGTGATAAAATAGAAGCAAAAGTAATAAGGGCTAACGTGAATCGGGCAAGAATTTATCTTGGAATAAAACAAATAGAGTATGATCCTCTTGAAGAACTGATAAAGAAAGTTAAGGTAGGTGATAAAATACAGGTTATTGTAGGTAAGAGAGAAGATAATGGACTAGTCGTTGAAGTTGAGAACGATGTAACCCTTCTAATAGATCAAGAGCATTTACCAGAGAATAAAAAATTCTCTATATCAGAAAAAATAGAAGTTGAAGTATTGGGTGTTGAAGAATATAACATAGCATTATCTGCTAAGTGATAAGGTTTACTTATTTTGGCTTCATATAAATGGCAACAAAGTCTGATATAATAGCGAGGGTAGCAAAAAGACATCCTTTTTTAGATAAGATTGTTATAGCAGCTATAGTTGATAGATTTTTTGGGATACTTTCAAGCACATTGAAACATCATAATAGAGTTGAAATTAGGGGGTTTGGTTCTTTTTCAGTTAGAAGTTATAACTTGAAAGAAACAAGCCATTTAATGTTACAGAAGTTTACAAAGAATCAATACTTTAAAACATATTTTCGTAGCAGTAAAAAATTATCTGATTTGATAAATGAATAAAAATTTATACCATAAATAAGATGAAAGTAGGGGTTTGAGTTTATACTGTACGATAGAAATTTTTAGCACCATATGCAAGTAGTAGAAATAGTTATACGTAATAACACATATAAAATATCTTGCGAAAGTGGGAAGGGGAATCATTTATTACGCCTTGCTAATAGTTTTGACAAGTTAGTTAGTTCTGTATCTCAAAAAACTGGAGGTAAGGGTTCGGATGCATTAAATTTCTTACTTGCAGCACTAATTCTTGAGGATAAAATTTTAGAATTAACAAAGCGATTAGATGAAGTAAATCAAGAGCGCGAAAAGTATAGAAACGAGAAAAGAATAGAATATACTGAGGTACTAGATAAGGTAAATAAGATTATCACTAATCTTGAGTGCATAAAGGATTAGCTTCAATAAAGCAAGCAATTAAATTGACTATCTGACTATTCAAGCCAGGAGGGAGGTTTGTCTTACGAGTTATGTAACAATATAATTCGTAATCATCAAGATCAACTATTTTTTCGTATTCGATTAGTTCGCTTAAGGAAAATTTATCAAGATATTTCAATGCGAAATGCCCTAAAAGTATATCGGTTTCTTTGCAACCCCTATGCCAGCTTCTATATATTAATTTTCTTCTGAGTAGTGAGGTATCTGTCATTACAATTAAACTTTTTTTAATTTAAAAGTTAAACTAAATACTTGTCAAGCGAGGCGCATTTTAATATACTTAACATTTTGTTAAGATCTAAATATACAGGTGGAATTAATTTCTAATCTTATCCATCAATTTAGCGATGGAATATATTATTTTTTATCATTTTCTTTAATAATTTCTGTCATAGTATTCGTGCATGAATATGGGCATTATGTTGTTGCCAAAGCATGCAAAGTTAAAGTTGAATCTTTTTCCATAGGTTTTGGTCCTGAAATTTTTGGTTTTAACGATAAGTCCGGAACTAGATGGAAATTAAGCGTTGTTCCATTGGGTGGTTATGTTAAAATGCTAGGGGACAACAATGCAGCAAGTGTCCCAGCTGATCAACAAAATTTAGCCGAAGAAGAAAAGTTGTATTCATTTCATACAAAACCGCGGCATAAAAAAGCAGCAGTAGTTTTTGCAGGGCCTTTTGCAAATATGGTATTTGCTGTTATAGCTTTTACAATATTTTTTAGCATAGCAGGTTATTATCACACTCCACCGGTGATTAGAAATGTAATCGAAGGTAGTGTAGCTAAGCAAGCTGGTTTGTTGCCAGGTGACACTATTACACAAATCAATGAGCATAAAATAAAATACTTTGAAGATATTTCACGTGTGATAATGTCGAATCCTAAAACAAGAATGGAGATTGAGTATAGCAGAAATAATGAGAAGCACAGGACCAGTTTAACTCCATTAATAATCAAGGACAAAGACGTTTTTGGCAACACAATAGAAAGAGAAACTATAGGGATTATTTCAGTCAATACATTAAAGCAGTCGTCTTTTCTTGGGGCTGTGAGCTTATCAGTAAGTGAAACTTACCACACTATGTGCTTAACGATCAAAGCTCTCTTTCACATTATTGTTGGTAAAAGGAGTATCAATGAAATAGGTGGGCCAATAAAAATCGCAAAGTATTCAGGGCAATCAGCTAAAAAGGGGTTCGTTATGGTTGTGTATTTCATGGCAATTATTTCAGCTAATTTAGCTGCAATTAACTTGCTACCAATTCCGCTACTAGATGGTGGGCATTTATTTCACTATATTATAGAAGCAGTTATACGTCGAGATTTAAGTTTGAAATATCAAAAATATGCAGCTACTTTTGGTGCTTCCATATTGTTCTTGTTGATGGCAGTTGCAATCTCAAATGATATTAGGCATCTTTTTTAAGATACATATGAAAAAGCTATTCCACATACTAATAATAATTTTTATCTCTTTTCCTACTCTACTTGTTGCTTTAGAAAATAAGGAAAAAACGCAGATAAAAGATATCAAATATATTGGTAATGAGCGTGTAAGCAATCAAACAATAGGTTTTTATATAAAATTGGAACCTGGTAATTATGTAAACGACGATGATATAGATTTGATTATAAAAGGTTTATATAAAACAAAGCTATTTGCTAGTGTTAATGCTTACATAGATGATAAAAAAAATTTGGTAATAAAAATTCAAGAAAATCCACTAATTAACAAGATAATATTAAAGGGTAATAAGTTATTTAATAGCAAAGAGTTACTAAATAATGTGATTCAGTCAAAATCACTAACTATTTTCACTGAAACAAAATTGCAAAACGATTTAATGAATTTAATCACTACTTATAGAAATAACGGTAAGGTTGGCGTTAAAATTGAATATGAGTTGGAGAAGCTCGATAGTAATAGGGTCAATCTAATTTTCAAAATAAAAGAAGGCAAAACCTCTAAAATTAAGGATATAAGATTTATAGGCAATAAAAACTTTTCTGAAAATGAGCTAGAGCAAGTTATTAAAAGACATAGTAATGACATATTTAGTAAGTTATTTAGAGCCATTTTTAAAGGCGAAAATCATTATTCACCGCAATATCTATTGATTAACACAGAATTGCTCGATCGTTTTTATTCGTCTAAGGGATATATTCAAAATAATATTCAACCAATTGTTGAGGTTGATAATAACAATCAAACAGAGTTAACTTTTTTGATTGACGAAGGACAGCAGTATTTGTTTGGAAATAATGAGGTTAATATTGAAACTGAAATTCAGGATTTGAGCCTAAAAGAAGAACTATTGGATTTTATAACAGAGGAAAACGATAAGATATTTAATAGAGTTAAAATTAATAATACAGTAGAAAAAATAAACAAATATTTAAATGAAAAAGGATATATATTTGCAAAAGTTAATCCAGAGTATGCACAACGTGACAACGTTGTAGATGTAACCTACAGAGTGCTGCCGGGTAAAAAGATTTATATAAATCAAATTACAATTGATGGTAACGATCGCACTTTAGATAAAGTGATCAGAAGTAAGCTAAGTGTAGCAGAAGGTGATGCGTACAATATATCTGAGATTCAAAAGTCACGTAAAAAACTAATGAGTAGTGATTTTTTTGAAACAGTGAAAGTAAATAGTTACGCAGTTAATGACGATGCAGTAAATCTTGACTTAAATGTAAAAGAAAAAAACACTACTTCGTTGTATTTGGGAGGCGGTGTGTCTCTTCCTGGTGGAGCATTGATTAAAATTGACCTCAAAGACCGTAATTTATTTGGTACTGGAAAAGAGCTCTCTTTTGCTCTCGAAAAAAGTCAATACGTATTTTCTACTGATTTAGAGTTTGTTGAAAATAATTTTAATGATTCTGATACGTCACTAGGTGTAGGCGTATTTTACGAAAAACAAGATAAGCCAAACACTACTTTTGATAGTTGCGATATGGGATTTTTTACAAAGTTATCATATAAAGTCACAGAGAACTTAACTAATTCCCTTCGCTATTCTTATAAGTATAATCATATACACATGGATAATAAGGGTGGACAAGACACCGATATCTCTGAAATAATACTGGACCGAAAAGGTGAACATCAGATTTCATCAGTGGGATACACGTTGGCATATAATAAACTGGATAATCTATATGCCCCAAAAGAAGGGTATTTACTGCGCTTAAGTCAGGATATTTCAGGATTGGGAGGAAACGTGAATTTCCTGAAATCTGAATTCTTATCTTTTTATACGCACCCTATATTAAGCAAAATTGACGATGATATAACGCTACGCTTTAAGATGGCGGCAGGTCATATTTTTTCTTATACCGATGAAGATCTAAACATTGGCCAGCACTTTTTTAAAGGGGGTAATGAGATTAGAGGGTTTGACCTTTCCGGTATTGGACCAAGAGCAGAAGACAAAAATAAAAGCTCACTAGGAGGCAAAACTTATTTTAATTTAACACAGCAAGTAGATTTCCCACTACCAAAACTATATGACTATGCTGGTATCAAAGGCTCATTATTTGTTGACTATGCGACACTTTTCGGCTTAGATGATAAAAATGGGAAATATAAAGATCCATATAATGATAGTAAGCTTATAAGAGTGTCACCAGGTTTTGGCTTTTCAATGCTTTCTCCTTTTGGTAGACTTAGATTGGATTTCGGGTTTCCTTTAGTAAAGGAATCTTATGATATAATACCATCACCAAATGTTAAATTTTCTATTGAAGCGGGGATTTGAATGAAATATATACAGTTATTTATATCAGTTATTGCCTTAATTATTTCCTTATTTGTGGGGTATAAGTTTGTAGGATATCAACCTCAGAACACAAAGGCTGCAATTATCGATAGTGACAAAGTCATCAATGAATCTCTTGCTCTGCAAAATATACAACAACAAATAAAGGAGCAGAATTCTAGATTACAACAAGAATTTGAAAATGAGTTAGAAAAACTTAAGCCATCAAAAGAAGAATTTGACCTTTTGTCAGAAGAAGCAAAAAAGGAAAAGACAGGACAATTTAATAAGCACACTGTAAATACTAGAGATAATTACGCTAAAAAAATGTTACATTTAGAAGAAAGCTATAGAGACGCAGTAGAGAGTGTCTTTAATAAAATAAAAGAAGTTGCTAAAAGAACGGCAGAAAAAAACAACATAGATTTAGTACTATTTATTTCAAAAAAGAATCAAGTTTTATACTCTATGGACGAAGTTGATTTATCAGATGTGGTACTAAAAAATGTAAACAAGGAAATACCTGAATTTGCTTTAAAAGGCATTGAATAGACTTATGCAATTTAATATCAGTGATATTATAAAAATACTACCACATTCTTATCCGTTTCTCTTAGTAGATAGAGTTATAGAGTGTGATCCTGGTAAAAGTATAAAAGCAATCAAAAATGTGACTTTCAATGAGCCATTTTTTATTGGCCACTTCCCTGGTCATCCGATAATGCCAGGAGTCTTGATAATTGAATCTCTAGCTCAGGCATCTGCTATATGTGTTCTAGGTAAAGAAACAATAGAAAATAAAGTTGTTTACTTGAGATCCATTGAAAATGCAAAATTCAGAAAGCTAGTTACTCCAGGGGACACATTGATTCTTCAAGCTAACATTCAAAGTGTGTGTTTAGGTGTACACAAATTTAGGTGTATTGCATCTGTTAGCGAAGAAAAAGTTGCAGAAGCAACAATCTCAGCAGTATTGCAAAATAAATAAAATCTTCATCTGTAAGAAACAGCATGTACACTGTATAGTATAGCAATGAAGCTGAATTTCAAAATCTCATTTTCGAATCTATATACTCGTGATGGATTAATAAAATTAAATGAGACATTTTTGAATTATATCAAATCATGTGATGAGAGCTTGTTTTGTTCATTAATTGAAGCAAGAGAAAAAGCAGCTTCTTCTTCGATGTCATCCCAGTGTCACCTCCCATCATCCCAGTGTCACCCCCCGTCATCCCAGTGCTTGACACTGGGATCTAGAAAACAAGAAGGACGGTCAGCTACTTGGATGACAGATAGTCAGTTAATAGTAGACCTCTCATATTTACTTGATGAATTTATTGCAAAACTTTTCAATGTTGAAAAAGAAATAGAGGAGCTAAAGAAAAAGCACAACGACTTTGCTGTAATATATAAGTGCAAAAGATTATTTGTCCAACGCTATGCATTGAAGAAATACACTAATGTGGCGAATATAGATATTACTAACAAACTAAGTCATTTTCTCACTTTGCCAACAACAGAAAAAAATTTTGCTGAGCAGGTGATGCATTGGTTTGAAAATAAAGAGGATCACAAAGAGGAAATAGAACTTGCGGCACAATATGCAGTGTGGAGAGTAAAAAATAAACAGAGTATATTATTCAGTATTCATAAAAAAATTGACCACGAAAACCTCATACCATTTTCTAAAAAAGAAGTGGACAAAGTTGAAGTGCTGTATTCAAATGAAGTAAAAAGACGATACGGTTTTGATCTAACAAGCAAAAAGGTGAGTTTGAATAAAGCACTAGATAATGCTCACTACTGCATATTTTGTCATAAGCAAAGTAAGGACAGCTGCTCAAAGGGGCTAATTAATAACGACAATACTTTTAAACAATCTCCACTAAAAGTTGAACTGCACGGCTGCCCACTAGAGCAGAAAATATCAGAAATGAATCTGGTGAAAAGCGAAGGATACAGCATAGCAAGTCTTGCAATTGTGATGATAGATAATCCGCTATGTGCAGCCACTGGGCACAGAATATGCAATGACTGCATGAACTCGTGCATATATCAGAAACAAGAGCCTGTAAATGTGCCAATGGTTGAAACAAAGATTCTGGATGATGTGCTCAGTTTACCGTACGGATTTGAAATATATTCTCTGCTCAGCCGTTGGAATCCTTTAAATTTTCAGCGTCCATTGCCAAGAGGAAACACTGGAAAAAACGTTCTAGTTGTAGGCCTTGGTCCTGCTGGTTTTAATTTAGCTCATCATTTGTTGAATGATGGGCATAACGTTATCGCCATTGATGGACTAAAGATTGAACCTTTGATCGATAATTTCCAGCTAATTAAAGATTTTGAACACGAAAAATTGAGTGAACGCATGGCAGGGGGGTTTGGTGGGGTGGCAGAATATGGTATTACTTCTCGGTGGGATAAGAATTACTTAAAGATTATTAGATTACTGCTGGAAAGACGTGAGAATTTTGCACTTTATGGAGGCATTCGTTTTGGTGGCACGATTAATGTTGATGACGCGTTCAACTCGGGTTTTGATCACATCGCCCTAGCACTTGGCTCTGGCAAGCCACGAATGATAAAAATAAAGAATATGCTAGCTCGTGGAGTACGTATGGCATCTGACTTTCTTATGTCGTTACAACTGACTGGTGCTCTTAAATTTGATTCTATAGCAAATCTGCAAGTTCGTATGCCGATAGTTGTCATAGGTGCGGGGCTTACTGCGATTGACACTGCCACTGAAGCTTTAGCGTATTATCCAATTCAAGTAGAAAAATTTCTTCTTCGTTATGAGATATTAGTTGATAAGTATGGAAAGGACTGTGTTGAAAAAGATTGGACAGAAGAAGAACACAAAATTGCAAATGAGCTCATATCGCACGCAAAGTTGATCCAAGCAGAGCAAGAGTTAGCAAAAAAAGAGAATAGAGAAATAAAAATATTAGAGTTAATGCAGAGCCTCGGGGGAGTGAAAGTTGTATATAGAAAAGAGCTGAAAGACTCGCCAAGTTATCGATTAAATAGCGAAGAGGTGCAAAACGCATTATCAGAAGGGATTTACTTTATTGAAAACTTAGAGCCAGTTGAAGTTGTGACAGATAAATATAACCATGCTGAGTCAATAAAACTGATAGACACAAAATCCGGCGAAATCAAACGTATAAAAGCACGTTCTATTTTTATAGCAGCAGGTACTGAGCCAAATACAGTTATTGCAACAGAAGATAAAAAGCATTTTAAATTAAGTAATGGGTATTTTACTCATTTGAATTCATCAGGAAAAGAAATAGACCCAATATTTTCTCCTAAAATGCAAAATAAAGATAGAATATTAGTGTATAAGCAAGGCAATAAAACAATCAGCTTTTTTGGTGATCTTCACCCTTCGTATAGTGGCAGCGTCGTGAAAGCTATGGCAAGTGCTAAGAACGGCTACCCTATTATTTCTCAGCTTTTGAGTGGAGTTAATAGCTTCGTTTCTGTCATTCCAGTGTGTGATGTTGTGGGCCAGAAAAAAAATGCGTGGTCAAGTGTTGAAGACCTGGCTAATAAAGAATTCTTCAATAGAATCAAAGAGCAATTCACTGCAAAGGTTATAAAAGTTCAATATTTAACAGACAAAGTTGTGGAAATAGTGATCAAAGCACCACTTGCGGCAAAGAATTTTAAGCCTGGGCAATTCTTTAGATTGCAAAATTTTGAAACCAATGGCAGAAAAGCCAATAATACAAACCTTGCTATGGAAGGTATAGCCGTAACCGGCACTGAAGTAGACAAAAAAAAAGGAATTATTTCCACTATTGTGCTGGAAATCGGCGGCTCCACTAATTTATGCAGACACTTAAGAGAAGGCGAGCAAATAATTCTTATGGGCCCAACTGGCAGACCTACTGAGGTTTACTAAGTCTCAATATTAAAGTGATGCCAAATTTTATTTCAAAAAGTAAATAATTTACTAACGCTCGTGCACAAATTAAAAATAAATTATGCACGAGTGTAGCATTGTGAATGAAGAATGCTATATTAAAGCTTACCTCACTATTAAAGCTATCGGTCAGATTAGATTAAAAACCTAATCTGACCGGTTTCTCTATGACCCTCTAAACTCTGATATAATTATATGATAATTAGTTTAATTAGTGGTTAATATGCAAATTGATTTTATTCATATATTGAGATAGCATAAACCATATTGGTTTTAATTATTGTGCAACTTTATAAATCGTCACTGTTACTTCTACTGACTGTATTAATAGTTATAGTCCTAAAATTACCTGAAAATTTGAGCATTGCAGTAAATTGGTCTCTCCCAATTCTAGATTTTGATTTATCTTTTCGCATCGTACTAATATCTTTTTTATCGGTTGCATTTTTAATTGTTCTATCAGCAAAAAATTTGAGTTTTTCAGAGATGCTTTCTTTTTCTGCTTACACTATCAGTTCACTTTATGCAGTTTTATCTGAACATATGATATTGGTTATAATATTCTGTGAATTAATGACCGTCAGTGCATTTTTTATTATCGCAGCTAGCTGTAGAGATAGTGGACCTGCAATAAGGTACGCTTGTGTACACTTTTTCGTTGGAGTTATATTAATAGCAGGATTGGCACTTCAAAGCACTAACCTGATAATTTTGGGTTTATTGATAAACTGCGCTTGTTTTCCTTTTTCATTTTGGGTTGTTGATGCATATCCTGCTGCATCGCTACATGGCACCACATATCTCTCTTTATTTACCACTAAAGTCTCTTTTTTAGTGATGCTTTTACACACTTATAACCTATGGCAAGATTGTACTGAAATATTAGCGCCTGTAGGCGCCATCACTGCAATTTACAGCATTATATTTGCTTCTCTTGAGCAAAATATTCGTAGATTTTTATGCTATAATATTGTAGGACAAATGGGCTTGCTGATTATTGCAGGAGGTTTACTCAGCCCTTCGGAAAAGGCAATACCAATTTTGATACTGCATATAATCTTCTCTCTTGTTTATCAATCATTATTGTTTGTGGTCAGTAATTCGATTATTTCACAAACAAAAACAATTAGTTTTAATGGAGTGGGTAAACTGATGTCAGTGGAAGGCATGTGTGCTATAATCGCAATACTTACAATGGCTGCATTTCCTGGAACCGCTGGATTTATTAGCAAATCATACATTACAGCCGAGATTGAAGCAAGTGGTGCTAATTTAGAAGTGTATAAAAACTTATACAAGATTCTAAATTTACTGCTTTATTTAAGCGTGGGGCTCAAGTTTCTTTACTACATATTTATTGCAAAAAGTAAGTCGAAACCTTTAGCAGAGAGGGGAGGTAAAATGACTATGATTATTTTAGCATTTATATGCGTAATTGCTGGCAACCCTTACTTACCTATTTACAATAAATCTTCGATTTTCGATTTTGTGTACAACACAAAAAATATTTTGTCGCAATTTAATTTGTTATTATGTACCACTTTATTGTTCATTCTTTTACGCAAGTTATTTTACCCGAGAATAAATTTTAAAATGGATGTTGATTGGATTTTTAGAGCTTTCATACCCTATATTATCTTGCTGTTCAATCAACTGATCTTTAAAGTGAGAGAAATGTCTGCCAATGTACTGCAAAACTTGACTAATTCACTTACTAGTTTATACTTTAATAATATTACTAAACTTAAAGAAGTGCTGGGTTACAACTCAGTGAGTTTTGTTTCAGCTTCTTCTCTCTTTTTAATGAGTATTCTACTAACGCTATTATGTTTAAATCGTTAACTGAAAGTTTAAATTCTGTATTTAGTAAACTAAGAGGAAAGTCGATCATTTCTGAAGATGATTTTAATCTTGCCATGCGTGAAATACGCATAGCCTTAATTGAAGCTGACGTTTCACTTGAAGTTGCAAAAAAATTCATCAACGACATTAAAGATAAAGTGATTGGGGAAAAAGTCATAAAAAGTGTTTCTCCAGCACAAATGATAATTAAAATTGTGCAGGATAATTTAGTTGCAGTTCTCGGATCAGAGAAAAGTGACTTAAATCTAGCAGTTAAACCCCCTGCTGTGATTATGATGGTGGGCTTACAAGGTGCAGGTAAAACAACCACCTCAGGAAAGCTTGCTTTAAAGCTAAAAAAGCAAAAGAAAAAAGTGATGCTTGCCTCTTTAGACATTTATAGGCCGGCTGCCCAGAAACAACTTGAGGTGCTGGGTAAACAAATAGACGTACAAACTTTATCTATAGTAATAAATGAAGGGCCTATTGCAATTACAAAAAGGGCACTAGCAGCAGCAAAGAACGATAATTATGATGTATTAATACTAGACACCGCAGGCAGGCTTCATATTGACAATAATATGATGAATGAGTTGAAAGCCGTAAAGGAAATAGCTTCACCTGCAGAAGTTATTTTAGTAGCCGACGCAATGATAGGCCAGGATGCGGTCAACATTGCCAAATCATTCAATGAGGTAATAGGTGTAACCGGCATTATTCTTACCCGTGTTGATGGTGATGCACGTGGTGGTGCTGCTCTTTCTATGAAAATGATCGCCGATTGTCCAATTAAATTTATTGCTTGTGGTGAAAAATTAAGTGACCTCGATGATTTTTATCCCGATAGAATTGCAAAAAGGATACTTAGCATGGGTGATGTTGTATCATTGGTTGAAAAAGCTGCTGAGATTGTTGGTCAGGAAGAAATTGATAAGTTACAAAAGAAAGTAAAAAAGGGTAAATTCGACCTAAACGACCTAGTGGGAATGTTAAAAACTCTGAGTAAAATGGATGGCATTAGCAACATAATGAAATTCATTCCTAGTTCATTCACAAAAAAGCTAAGTAGCAGTGTGCCAGATGACAATAAAGTGAAAAAATATATAGCCATCATAAACTCAATGACCGAAAAAGAAAGGCAAAATCCAGATATTTTAAATGGCAAAAGAAGACTTAGAATTTCTAAGGGGTCCGGAACAAGTGTAACTGACGTTAATCTTCTGATTAAGCAGTACAATCAAATGAGCTCTATGGTAAATAAGTTCAGTAAAGTTGACCATAGTAAACTCAAAGAATCTGATTTGATGGATATGCTAAGCAGAAAGTAAGTGACCTTACCTTTAGCTATATCAAAAGCCGGCTTAGGTCTCGCAAAAAAATTTACAGCTTTTTGCTAGCCAAGAAATTTATTATTAATTTTAGGAAATACTATAGCTGACCCAAGCAACACGTCATACCGCGATTCATTTCATAACTGTACGAACATTGTAGTGTGGGCCACCAGTGGGGTGTCATCCGAGTAGCTTGACTACTTGGATCCAGAAAAAAGAATGGTGTCATGCAAGTAGCCTCCTTCTCCTGTCATCCCAGCGCCCAGAGGTGTCATCCGAGTAGCTTGACTACTTGGATCCAGGAAAAAGAATGGTGTCATGCAAGTAGCTGACACTGGTCTCCATCCAAAAGGGTGTCATCCCAGTGCTTGACACTGGGATCCAGGAAACTTAATTGCAAGTAATGCATTGGGTTTGGTGAGTATGGGTTTTGCGTTATAGAATGAAACACTTTTGGTGAATTTGTAAAGAAAACTGGATCCCAGTGTCAAGCACTGGGATGACACCGTCTTGGATGGAAAACTGGATTCCAGTGTCAAGCACTGGCATGACATCATCTTGGATAACGTCACGCGCTGGAATGACAAAGAAGAGTGGGCTTTCATATGGTTATGCAAGAAGTCTACTGAATGTAAACCAGTTTCTCACACACACATTTTACTACGTGATCAGCACTGATATTAAAATGCTCATAAAGTGTTTTATAAGGTGCTGATTCTCCGAAGCTTTTCATGCCAATAAATATACCGTTTGAACCTATGTATTTATGCCAACCCATTTCACTTCCGGCTTCAATTGCAACTTTAATGCTGTCATTATTTAATATTGCCGCTTTATATTCATCGCTTTGCTCGTCAAAAAGCCTCCAGCATGGCATAGAAACAATCCTTGTACCTATACCCTTTTCCTGCAATTTCTCCCTTGCTTCAACTGCAATTTCAACCTCGGACCCCGTAGCAAATATCGTCACTTTTAATTCTTTTGAACATTCACACAAAATATATGCACCAAACTTCGATAGATTAGTAGATTGATCGATATCAGAATGCATGTAACTTACGTTTTGCCTTGAGAGCGCAAACAGTGCAGGTGACTCTTTTTTTTCGAGTGCAATGCTAACACACTCCAGAGTTTCAACTGCATCGGCTGGCCTAAAAACATATAGATTTGGTATAGCACGCAAAGAGGCTAAATGCTCTATTGGCTGATGAGTTGGGCCATCTTCTCCCACTCCAATTGAGTCGTGAGTCATGACATACATAACCTGCTGCTTCATCAGAGCTGAAAGACGTATAGCAGGACGGCAATAGTCGGAAAATACCAAAAAAGTGCCGCCATAAGGAAGAATCGCGCCGTGAAGTGCCATACCATTCATACATGCTGCCATAGCGTGCTCTCTCACTCCATAGTGGACATAAGAGCCTCTATAATTATTGCTATTTATTACCTGCATGTGCTTATATTTAGTGCAATTTGACCCAGTAAGATCAGCAGAACCGCCGATTAATTCCGGCATATGTTGTGTTAAAAGTTCCATTACCATGCCGAAAGAAGAACGTGTAGCTTCGTTTGGCATTAGCTCACATATTTGTTTCTTCAGGTCAGCTAAAACACCAGCGATATTATCTGGTAGACGTTTATCTAACCGCCTTTGAAGTTCTTTATTTTCACTGGATTCCAGTGTCAAGCACTGGAATGACACCGAATTGATGTTATCCGGCAGACGCTCATCTAGTCGCCTTTGAAGTTCTGCATGATACCCTGTCATCTCAGCATTCTCTTCTGTCATCCCAGTGCTTGACACTGGAATCCATTCTTTTTCTTCTTTCCTAGATTCCAGTGTCAAGCACTGGAATGACATCGTGTAGTTTTGTTTTGCTCTCTCAACAGTTTTCTTCCAGGCATTTTTCACATCTTCTGGCACATGGAATGGTTCATAATTCCAGTTTAATTTCTCTCTCATCTGTTTAATGTCTTCCTCCAAAAAAGCACCACTGTGAGCAGAGGATGTGCCAGCACGGCTTGAAAACTTTCCGATAATGGTTTTGCAGCAGATCATTGTAGGTTTACCAGACTTTTTTGCTTGCTCTATTGCAAAGGATATGGCATCAAAATCGTGGCCATCAATTTTGTCAACATTCCATCCATACGCTAAGAAGCGTTTCTCTACATCATCAGAGCAGGAAAGACAAGTAGCGCCATCTATAGAGATATCATTATCATCAAAAAGGGCTATGAGCTTATTCAATTTAAGATGCCCAGCAAGTGATGCTGCTTCATGGCTTATTCCTTCCATAAGACAGCCATCCCCTAGCATCACATAAGTGTAGTGATTGATTCTAAACTGCTTTTCAAGTATCGATTCAGCAAGTGCCATGCCAACAGCAGCGGCAAACCCCTGACCGAGCGGGCCTGTTGTTGCCTCTACCCCGGAAGTCAAGCCGAACTCTGGATGACCTGGGGTCTTGGATCCCATTTGTCTGAAGTTTTTTAGCTCATCTACGCTAATATAACCTGTCAAATATAATATTGAGTATAGTAACATTGACCCATGACCGTTTGATAAAACAAAGCGATCTCTATTGAACCATTTAGAATCATCAGGATTATGATTCAGATATTTAGCAAACAAAACAGTTGCAACATCTGCCATGCCAAGTGGCATACCTGGGTGTCCAGAGTTTGCTTTTTGTACTGCATCAATTGATAAAAAACGGATGGCGTTTGCCATAGATTTTAAATGTGAATGATTCATGTGTTAATAGAAAAACTTAAAAATGAAGTATAAAAGATTATATCAGCAAAAACAAGTTGACACTGAGTGCTAAAATCCTTAATAATCTAAAGTTAAATCGTGAGAGTTTTTATATGACAACTGTTATCACTAGAAAGTATAGGATTAGCCGTAGACTTGGTGTAAATTTATGGGGTAGAGCTAAAGACCCAGTAAACAAAAGGAAATACCCTCCAGGTCAACATGGTATTCTTGGATTCAAGAAGTTATCCGACTTTGGTAAGCAGTTTGCTGCACATAAGAAATTTAAGTTTTACTATGCGATTTCAAGTAAGCAGCTCAGACGTACATTTTTAGATGCTTATAACAGAAAGGGTTATACGGCTGATAATTTTATCGGTATCTTAGAATCGAGATTAAGTTCTGTTTTATACCACTCTGGTCTTGTTCCAACAATTTACTCAGCAAAGCAGCTCATATCTCACAAGCACGTTACAGTTAATGATAAGGTGGTTAACATATCGAGTTATCGAGTGAAGCCAGGTGATATAATAAAAATAAGAGAAAGGGTAGCAAAAATTCCTGTAGTAGTAGAGGCTGAACAAAAACAAGAGCGCAAGGCTCCGGATTATTTAGAAGCAGATAGTAAAGAGCATTCAGTGAAGTATTTGAGGTCACCTCAATATTCTGAGGTTCCTTATTCAGCAGACATGGAAGTCAATTTAGTAGTAGAGTTTTACTCTAGATAGATAAAAAAAGCCCGTGTGGCGGAATCGGTAGACGCAGCGGACTTAAAATCCGTGGGTTTTGCGACCTTGGGAGTTCAAGTCTCCCCATGGGCACCAATTTAACTTAGCAGATAAATACAAAAAAGTATGAAATGGCTTGATATAGAAGATATTGTAGAAGCTCTGGAGGAAAAATTTCCAGATGAGAATATAATTAGTATCAGATTCACTGAGCTTAAAAAAAAGGTCTTGAGTTTAGAGGAATTTGATGATGATGAAAAACGCTGTAACGAAAAAATACTCGAAGCTATTCAAGCAGCTTGGATTGAGGAAAGATTAACCGCATAGCAATAAACCATACGCAAACGTGATTTCTATTACAATTTGCATATTGATTATGCTATTTTTTGGATCTAGCCTAGCAAGTTAATAATAATTTAACCAATTACAATTAAAACAGCTATAAGGTTAATTATGAGGCAAAACAAAAATTTTTGAATGGAACGACTTACTTGACAAGTGCTACGTTGAGATAAGTTTTACATAAAAATACTGCTTTTTATGGTGTGAGGCCAGAGGGTAGAGTCTTTGTAAAGCAGTTAGAAGGTTGTCATCTAAGTAGCGTGACCAGGGCTAGATTCCGCGAACACGCCGCGGAATGACGACTATGGTCATACCGTCACGGTATCTCACAAACATGTAGCAGTAATGACAAAATCTCAAGTTATATGTATACTTTTATATTATCTACCTACTAAAAAAACAGAAAAATGCTCAAACGTAGCGGTCCAAAAAAATTAAAGTCTATAATAGAAAACTATGCATTAAAATGCATGAAAAATAAGATTAGCAAAAATGAAATACGTCTGATTTTAAACTGGCGAAATATAGTAGGGAAAGAAATAGCAGAGTGTACAAAACCGAAAAAGATCTCATATGCACAGAATATAAATTCGGGTGTGTTGCATCTGGTAGTAACAAATGGCAGCAAAGCATTGGAAATTCAGCATATGATTTCTCTTATAATAGAAAAAATTACGATATTTTTTGGTTATAAAGCAGTATATGGTATAAAAATTAAGCAAGAGAGTATTGACTATTTGACTATATAAGGTAATCTAAGTACATAGAATAATTTGGTATATTGAAGTGAGTAGAGTTTGTGAATTAACAAATAGAAAAAAATCTTTTGGTAATAAGGTATCACATTCGAATCGTAAAACAAAGCGTACCTTTCTTTTAAATTTACATAAGGTTACGTTGACGAGTGATATATTGAATAAAAAGTTTAGATTTCGTGTAGCAACAAGAACTTTGAGAACTATAGATTACAAAGGTGATTTGGATGCTTTTTTGCTCAACACAAGAACGATTAAACTAAGTGAGAAAGCGCAGAAGATAAAAAGAAGGTTGAAAAAAGTTTTAGTAAAGCAAGAGGTAGAGTTAGCCGTTTCAGATGCATAGTAAGCCTCCATGGCTTAGAGCAAAAGCTCCGACCGGTGAAGTATTTAATGAGACCTTAAACACCGTTAAACTGCATAACTTACATACAGTATGTGAAGAAGCTGCATGTCCAAATATTGGTGAGTGTTGGAATAAGCGTCATGCTACTGTGATGATTCTCGGTTCTGTTTGCACTCGTGCTTGTGCATTTTGCAACGTTGCAACTGGCATTCCTGATAAACTAGATCCTCATGAGCCAGAAAATTTAGCAAAAGCGATAAAAAAGTTAAACTTAAAGCATGTTGTTATTACTTCCGTTGATCGTGATGATTTACCAGATGGTGGCGCAAATCAGTTTATACAGTGCATAGAAGAAATTAGAAAGATAACTTCAGAAACAACAATAGAGATTTTAACTCCTGATTTTTTAAATAAGAAAGGAGCATTTGAAGCAATCGCTGTTGCATCACCTGATGTCTATAACCACAATATTGAAACAGTGCCGAGATTGTATGCAAAAATAAGACCACGAGCTCGCTATTTTCATTCACTATATTTACTGAAGATGGTAAAGCAGATTAATCCTAAAGTTTTCACAAAGTCGGGGCTTATGGTTGGTCTTGGAGAAACAAAAGAGGAAATATTTCAGGTTATGGACGATTTGCGCAGTGCTGAGGTTGATTTTATTACAATTGGTCAATATCTACAACCAACTCCAAAACATGCAAAACTTGATAGGTATGTTACCCCAGAGGAATTTGAGCATTATAAATACATTGCTTACTCCAAAGGTTTCTTAGTGGTTGCATCAAGCCCACTAATTCGGTCATCATACCACGCTGAAGAAGATTTTAACAGGCTCAAGGCCTGTCGTTATGTTAATTCAAATTAATTTTTACCAATTATAAAGGAGTTGAGAGACTTTACGTAATGTCTACTATAAAAATCAAGAATAAATCGCAATTAGTTAAAGAGGTATTCGATTCCGTGGCAAGTCGCTACGACACCATGAATGATATAATGAGCCTCGGAATGCACAGATTATGGAAGGATAAGATGGTAAATAGTGTGCATTTTACAAAAAACTCTCAGGTTTTAGATGTTGCTGGAGGAACTGGAGATATAGCAATAAGAATAGTAAGAAAAGAGCCAAGTGCTAAGGTTACAGTATGCGATATAAATCAAAATATGCTAAGCAGAGGACGTGATAAAGCTATAAATTCAAACCAAATTAATTTTGATTGGGTATGTGCAAGTGCAGAAAGTTTACCATTTGAAGACTCCGAATTTGATTATTGCACAATAGCTTTTGGCATTCGAAATGTTTCTGACCGTAAGAAGGCTTTAAATGAGGCGCACAGGGTATTAAAACCACATGGAAAATTTATCTGCTTAGAATTTGCCCCTATGCACTATCAAAATGAGATATTTACCAAACTTTATGACTTATATTCATTTAAAGTAATTCCTAAAATTGGCAGCATAGTTGCTAAAGACAAGAGTTCTTATGAATATTTAGTGAAGAGCATCAGAGAATTTCCAACTCAGGCTGATTTTAAAATGGAGATTGAAGAGGTAGGTTTTAAGAATGTTGAGTTTCATAATATGAGCTATGGAATAGTGGCATTACACATTGGAACAAAATGAATATTAAACTCTGGTATAGAACCCTAGATTATTATCTCATCCTTCCAGTGTTTTTTTTGCTCACTATAAGCTTCATTCTTGTTTATTCAGCAAGCCCTGTAATTGCGCAGCGTCTTTCTCTACCACAGGATTATTTTATACGGCGCCATACAATTTATATAGTCCTGTCACTAATTACCTTGGTGACATTTTCTTTTCTCAACACAAGAACTATACTTAACCTCTCATTCGCAGGTTTCATTTTATTTACTATTCTAGTGGCAGCTGCGATAATACTTGGTATAGAGGTAAAAGGTGCGAAACGATGGTTACATATTGTCAAAATTTCAGTTCAACCATCTGAGTTCGTAAGGCCATTTTTTTCTATTGTTATAGCTAGTATCTTAGCCAGCGAAATGAAGTTTAAAATACACATATCAATCATAATATTTCTGTTAGTTTTTGTGTTGTTACTTTTGCAACCTGATTTCAGTATGTCTATGCTTTTAACATATTCTTTTATTGGTCAAATGTTTATTGCATGTATACCATTTTTATACTTTCTATGCATAATAGGAATGGCCACAACTGGAACTACAATAGCTTACTTATGCCTCCCACATATAAAGCAAAGGATTTACAATTTTGTCTTTTTTACGCAGCGGGATAACTTTCAAGTCACAAAATCATTAGAAGCATTCAAAAGAGGTCAATTAACTGGGGTTGGACCTGGTGAAGGTAGCGTAAAAGCCTCTCTTCCTGATTGTCATACAGATTTTGTGTTTTCTGTTTTAGCAGAAGAATTTGGTTTGATTACGTGCTTAGCCACATTGATGTTATTTGGTATCATTTCCGCCCGCTTGCTTTACGTTGCATATAGGGAAAATGAATTATTCAATCTGTTGGTGATTCTTGGTATCTCAATTCAATTCATCACACAATTCATAATAAACACAGGGGTAACATTGAGTATTTTTCCCACCACCGGCATAACCCTGCCACTACTTAGCTATGGTGGCTCTTCTCTTTTATCTTCGAGCATCGCACTTGGCATAATGCTGTCTTTTAGTAGAAATCAAGCTATCGCATTAAAGTTTCATGAGCGTATTGCGCTTAGAAGACATGCTGTAGACTAATGCCATACCTTTCCCCTTTCCCCTGAAACTAAAATCTATATACTTAACTTTAGAAACTTTAAAATACGATGCGATCTAATATTAGGCAGTTATTTTACTATATAAAGCCTAATCTATCTTATTTCATCATAGCTTTTATTGCAGTTTTATTTTCAGCCTTAACGATCCTCCTCTTTGGCAGGGGTTTGAGCAATATAATTGATTCTGGCGCAGGGCATAATTTTACTACCAAACTATTAATTGCAATACTTATAGTTTTAGCCATTTCTCTCACTGCATTTACTCGGTTATATTTCATTGGCATTGGCAGCGAGAAAGTTATCGCAAGAATCAGATACGACTTATATAGCAGTATCACTAACTTGCAACCAAGTTTCTTTGAGAACACAGGCGTACAAGATGTTATCTCAGCGTTAGTTACTGATACATCTGTGTTGCAATCAATAATAAACAGCAGCTTACTAACCATATTACGAAATTTTGTGATTCTGATTGGCAGTGTTGCCATGTTATTATATACAAATATACAACTAACTGCGTATGCAGCCGCAATAATACCTATACTACTCATTATCATGACCTCACTTGGAAAAAAAGTGCGTAGCTATGCACGCTTTGCTCAGGATAAATTAAGTGAGCTTGCGTCATTTAGTGAGGAAAATTTTAGATCTATAGTGACTATCAAATCGTTTGTACTCGAAGAAAATGAAAAAACCCGTTTTAAGGAGTATTTAAACTCAGTATCAAAATCATACGTAAAATTAGTACTCTTGCGTGCTATTTTAGTAACTCTAGTTATCACGTGTGTGATAGGTTCACTAGTTGTTTTGCTCTTTTTTGGTATTAAAGAAGTCTTAAGCAATAATATAACTATTGGAGAACTCTCCTCATTTGTGTTTTATTCAGCGCTTGCGACAGGAGCTATAAATAATTTGAGCGATAATATCAGTGATTTACAACGAGGTCTTGGAATAGTAGAGCGTTTATTTGAATTTAAAAATATGAAAAGCTCTATAGTAGATCCCGATGATCCTATAAAAATTTGTAGTGTTCAAAAAGGAATTTCGTTTAATGGTGTAACATTTTTTTATGAATCTCAGTCTGATAAGCCAGCGTTAAATAACGTATCATTTTCTATAGAGGCAGGTCAAGCAGTATCAATTGTTGGACCATCTGGCAGTGGTAAAAGCACCATTTTAAAGCTTCTGCTCCGTTTTCATGATCCAAACAAAGGCAGCATTACTATCGATGGGCACAACATTAAGTCAATTGCACTAAATGACCTCAGATCGTTGTTTGGCTTAGTGCCACAAGATCACATGATATTCTCTTGCTCAATAATGGAAAATATACTATACGGCAAACCTGGTGCTGAATATGAGGAAGTAAGGCAAGCAGCTATCAGCGCTTACGCGATGGAATTTATTGATAAGCTGCCTGATAATTTTGATACATTTGTAGGAAAAAGAGGATTAAAACTTTCTGAAGGACAAAAACAACGTATTGTAATAGCAAGGGCCATACTCAACAATCCTCAGATTTTAGTACTGGATGAAGCAACCTCTGCCCTTGATTATAAAAGTGAAAACCTCGTGCAAAAAGCCTTGAGCAAGTTAATGCAAAACAGAACAACGATCGTAATTACACACAGACTATCAACCGCACTCAAGACTGACAAGATTATAGTAATTAATCATGGAAAAGTGGAAGAAGTAGGAACTCATGACTCTCTAATAAGTAAAGACGGGCTGTATGCAAAACTGGCGAAGATACAGTAGGCATGAAATATTGTGTAAATTAAAAGAGAATTTAAGCTATATCGTTGTTGATTTAATGAGTATGCTAGATTTAATGTTAAAATTATTAATTTTTTAATTTTATTATTTTATAATGGTTCCATAGTTATCCGGAAATTTCGTGATCTGTAGTTTCTTTCATTCACGTTATATTCATAGCTTGTTCTATCTTAATGTAATTCTAATTTTGACTGTATAGGAGGTCTCTATGTTAAAACATAACTATAGTGATAAAATCAATAATCGCTATTCATATACTAACAAATTTTCTTATAGTGATGAGGGTGTAGACGAGACGATCAAGGATAAAATCACAACTGAAGATCAGGTAGTAACTGATGATGTTAAAGAGCCTGATGCTGGTAATGATGGTTACAGCGAAGGTATGGCTTTCTCTTACCATGATTACGACAATGTCTTAATATAAACTATGACTTTCCTGATCTAGGAAGATAAAATAGTTAAGATAAACCTTCAACTAGTCCCACTTATTCGCTATATTGTTGGAGGTTTTCATAGTTTTTCTAGTTGATGAACATTTTCAAGCAGGTTTCCTCTCTAATTTCCAGCAAATTAAACGAGTTGAAGCAAAGGGGTATTATAAGCACGAATGCAACAAACTTTATCGTAGAGCCTCCAAGCAATAGAGCGCATGGAGATATTTACACAAACATTGCCATGGTACTTGCAAAGCATGAAAAGAAGAATTCAGTCGAGATTGCAGGGATGTTAGCAAGAGAATTTGAACTTTTTGATGAAGTTGCAAAAGTGGAAATAGCAGGCCCTGGTTTCATCAACATGCACTTAAAAATAGAAGTGTGGCATGGAATTTTAAAACAAATAAATGAGCTAAAAACAGAGTTTGGCACCCTAGATATAGGGAACAATCAGGCCATCAATGTTGAGTTTGTATCTGCAAATCCAACTGGTCCACTGCATATTGGTCATGCAAGAGGAGCAGTATTTGGTGACGTTCTGGCAAACTTACTAAAAAAAGTTGGTTATAAAGTTACTAAGGAATACTATATTAATGATGCTGGAGCGCAGATAGATACACTAATTCGGTCAGTGTATTTGCGATATAAAGAAGCTCTGGGAGAAAAAATTAGTGTTGAAAAAGGTTTGTACCCAGGTGAATATTTAAAACCAATAGGGGAGGGGCTAGCTAAAAAATATGGCAAGGAATTTCTAAAAAAGCAAGATAATCAAATAATTAGGGAATATACTTTAAGTTTTATCTTAGAACTCATAAAGGAAGACATGAACTTGCTTGGAGTAAATCATGATGTTTTTACTTCAGAGTATGAGCTGCAAAAAAGTGGCAAGATCGAAGAGAGTATAAAGATATTATCTGACAAGGGTTTGGTGTATGAAGGGTACCTGGAGAAACCAAAAGGCAAAGAAAGTGAAAATTGGACTTCCAGAAAAGAAATGTTATTTTGCTCTACAAAATTTGGTGACGACGTTGACCGAGCATTGAAGAAAAAGGACGGCATTTGGACTTATTTTGCCTCGGATATTGCTTACCATTTTGATAAGATATCACGTGGTTTTAATAATATGATTGTAGAGCTTGGTAGTGACCACGGTGGTTATGTCAAAAGGCTAAAAGCAGTCGTTTCTGCGCTAAGTGATGATCAAGCAAAAATAGAGGTAAAACTGCATAATATTGTGAATTTTTTCGAGAATGAAAAACCTGTTAAGATGTCCAAAAGATCAGGAAACTTCCTAACAGCAAGAGATGTAGTGGAGGAAGTTGGCAGGGATATCACTCGTTTTATAATGCTGACACGCAAGAATGATATGGTCTTGGACTTTGATTTTGCTAAAGTTAAAGAACAGTCAAAAGATAATCCTATTTTTTATGTGCAATATGCGCATGCTCGTGCTCATTCGTTAATGCGTAATGCTCCAAAAGAGCTCCCAACAGCAGATCCTTCACTTTTAAGGACAGGTGGAGAGCTCTTCCTCATAAAAACCTTAGCAAAGTGGCCAGATGTGGTAGAAATTGCAGCAAGGCTTTGTGAGCCACACAGAATTACTTTCTACTTACTTGAAGTTGCAGAAGCGTTTCACGTTTTATGGGGGTATGGCAAGAGTGATTTAAACATGCGTTTCATACTGGAAGACAACTTAAACCTCACCGCTGCAAGAATGTTTCTCGTGCAGGCCTTAGCACACGTCATCGCTTCTGGACTTTCTATCTTCAATATAGAGCCTTTGGAAGAGATGAGTTGATTTTTTTATGCAAGATTGTTTTTTCAACGAATAGAGAAGTTGACAAAATTAAGTAAAAATGTTATAGTTTATAGTAGTATTTTCTGGTTAATATATGGCTCACAGTCAAAAAAAGCTCAATGTTAATGTAAGTTTTGACAGTAAATTGGCTCAGTATCTTACAGAAATGGCAGAGACTCAAAATAAAACTATTCCTGAAGTTTTAGTAGATTTAGTGGAAGAAGAGTTCGAAGAAGATGTAGAGCTATCCAAAATAGCTGACGATCGCCTCTCTGAAGGTGAAGAAGAAGTAGAGGATGATGAAAACATCTGGAAATAAAACTTACACTATAAAATTCTTAAAAAATGTTATTGAAAAAGAAATTCCAGCTCTTCCGGCAAAGATTAAATTAATGGTTCAGGAGGCCATAAAGAAACGCCTTACAGTTGATCCTTTTAATCTAGGAAAGCCTTTATGTCATAGCTTTAGAGGGCAATATAGGATAAGGGTTAGCAACTACCGTATAATTTACATCATAAATCATTCAGAACGTAAAGTACTTATTACTGCAGTGGGGTATAGAAAAAACATTTACAAACACAGAAGATTACACAATTAAAAATATAAGAAAGATCTCACCGCTGCAACTTGTCCAAGCCTTAGCACACGTCATTGCTTCTGGACTTTCTATCTTTAATATAGAGCCGTTAGAAGAAATGAGTTGATTTTTTTTTGTTACAATATGTAATGATCAAAATATTATTCAAAGTAGGGTAAAGTTATGACGATCAGTTTGAGGGAGTATTCAACTGTATTCACTGAAGTTGCGGAACAGACAGATTTAAATGGAAATAACATAATTGAAAGAATAAAAGGGCATTAGCATAGATCCCGCTAACAAGCAGCGGGATGACGGTTGTCAGGGTGTCAGGCTAGTACCTTCTCTTGTCATCCCAGTGCCCAGACACTGGGATCCAGAAAAGTTTGCTTGTTCACAAGCAAACTAGCATGGAAAGTGGTTACAACATTTTCGATGAGATTATATGGAAAACTGTATTCCAGTGTCAAGCACTGGAATACATCACAGGGGCACTGGAATGACACCCTTTACGGGCTCTTAAATTGCAACTATAAATGTTTAAGAAATTTACCAAATGAAAAAAAAGGCAAAAGAAGCCCCATGGTGGTTGGCTATTTACTATGTACTAAAATATCGGCGTTTTTTTTATTCTAAAACGCTTGATTAAGAGCGATTTAGCTGCTTTTAACTTGCAACTAACC
>NZ_LYUY01000214.1:0-284 GCF_001675785.1 Wolbachia endosymbiont of Nomada ferruginata | reverse complement strand
AGCCCAGATTTTATTAATGGATAATGTTCCAGACCAAATTATAGTTGGAAACGGTGGTGCATCATTACACGCTCAAGATCAAGAATCTGTTTATCAAAATGTAGAATTTGACTATTCAAATGGTAAAAACTACTTAGCACACGAGGTTAGAAACTTTTTTGGCTTTGGCTTTGCAATACTAAATTTAGATGATCACGAATTTACCTTCTATAATCAACACAATAAGGAAATGTATTCTGCGAAGCTAACAGAAGATTTTAAACTTAAACGGATTAAAACTATAG
>NZ_LYUY01000161.1:0-1226 GCF_001675785.1 Wolbachia endosymbiont of Nomada ferruginata | reverse complement strand
ACACACTTGCCAATTCTTCTGCAACTCTGCATCCATATCCGTGCTTTTCTGCTATTTCCTTAACCAAGTTACCCAGAGTAATTTGATGCCATTCTTTTGATACTTTCTCCTTTAATGATAGTCTTAAATTTGTTGCATGAGCCTTTATTAGTAAGGTTTTAGGTGGACTCTGCACCGTAATTTCATTAACTGTATATATACCCATAGGTACTACTCCAGTTTCTCTGTAACCCAGAGCGATATTTAATTCATTCGGAACATTTAAGTTTTCATCTCTGTAATCAACATGTACTTCAACTATATCATCTATAGTTCCAGATTCATCGGTAAGGCGTAACGATATAACTCTATCTCTAATTGATTCACATTTATCTATTACAAAATCTGGCTGCATTTATTCCCACACCTTTAATTTTGACTTTTGTACTGTTTTCTGAATAGCAGAAAGCTTTATCTTTAATCCTGCTGGCAAAAAGCTTCCATATTCTGCCAAACCTAAGTTCTCTGCTAGTGCTAATTCCACTACTCCATCCGTAAATCCGTAATGTTTCCAGCAAATCAGATCTAGCATTTCTCCTTCTTTGGTTAAGTAATATATAGTCATCTATAGCTCTTCAAACTCAAACTAAACTCAACTTTTCTTGGTAGTCCATTAGGTAAAAAATACATCTGCTTTTCTTCTAACCTAGTAATTACAAATTGTCCTAAAATATTACCTAAACTATCTACTAAAACATGTGGTTTTTCAGCTTCTTTCATATTCTTTAGTTGATTTAGCCCGTTGAGATTATGCAGATGAATCGTTCCTTCTAAATCTATATTTTCTATATCTTGGCCGATATTTTGTAATAGTGGCGTATTTTCAATACACTCAATCGTGCTCCAACGATTTTCTCTGCTATACTTTAAACTTGTGGGAGCAAACTTATACGGACCAAGAGATAGCATCAATAAAATGTCTCTACCGTATCAAATAAAACATCACGTGACTTTTCTCTTATCCTTTTTATTACTTCATCTGCAAGACTACGTACATCTTGGTTAGGTTCTGCTTTAATGCTGATAGTGTAATTATTAGTAATGTTCTGAGTTTTATTTTGTTCTTTATTTTCAAATTTACTCCTTGCAAAGTCAGCAAGTATCTTAGAGGTTGTCCGGAAACAAGTAAAAGGCTATAATATCTGAAATTTTAGTACGGGGTAAAGATGAGAAAAAAGTATCCAACA
>NZ_LYUY01000160.1:0-1256 GCF_001675785.1 Wolbachia endosymbiont of Nomada ferruginata | reverse complement strand
TTTAATTAACTATGAGCTGGATAAATTGGGAAATAAATTTTGTTTACTTTTACAATACCTTAAGATCTAATGTTACTTTATCAGTCAAAAGTATCACAATAGGCTAGTATGTTCTTTACTCTTTTCCTAAAAATATTACCTATTTATATTACGATATTTATTGGTTATTTAGCAGGAAAATGTCTTAAAATTGATAGAAACACTATATCTCAAATACTCTTTTATATAGCTAATCCAATAGTGATTTTATATGGAGTCTCTCATACAGAAGTTAATTTAAAAGTAATTTCTCTGCCGATTTTGATATGGTTTATAGGTAGCACTATGTCTTTATCAGTGTATTATCTTTCTTCTTTTTTATTTAAGGATAACACGAGAAACATATTAGCGTTTAGCTCGGGCAGCACAAGTATGGGTTATTTTGGCCTGCCGATTGCCATGGCTTTATTTGATGAAGATTCAGTATCTGTATATGTTGTTTGTTATGTAGGAATGGCGCTATTTGAAAACAGCTTAGGATTTTACATAGCTGCAAATGGTATTTATACCGCAAAAGAATGCATATTAAAGTTGTTCAAACTTCCTTCGCTTTATGCGATGGTTCTGGGCTTCTTTTTAAGTATATACGATATACAAATACCTACTTTTTTAACAGATGTTATGATGAATATTAGAAGTACATTTGTCACATTAGGGATGATGCTACTTGGAGTGAGCATTGCAAATATTACAAGCTTTAAAGTAGATTGGAAGCTTGCTTTGATCACTATTACAGCAAAGTACGTATTCTGGCCATTATTTGTTTTAGGAATCGTTCTTATAGACAAACATGTTATAGGTGTATACGACGAGAGCATATATAAAGCACTGATGTTGCTAGCTATTATTCCAGTTTCTGGGTCCAGTATAATACTTGCTAATATTTTGAATTATCAACCAGATAAAGCTACTCTGTTGCTTTTAATCAGTACTGCAGTGGGACTGTTTTATGTTCCACTAATAATATCATTATTTTTTACTAAACTTGTTCCTTTTTGATCAAAAATTCAAGCGCTTGCATAACCATTATTTGGGTAACAACACAAGACATTGATAAAACTTGAATTTATGGCTAAAGCAACTTCTACAATTTGGTAACCCGTCATCCCGCTACTAGTTAGCGCCGCGGCGGTAAATTGACCTTACCCAGAAAAAGTAGAGAGAAAGTTAAGACGTTTTTGGAGTAAAATAAAACGTTTTTTCAAAATATGACAAAT
>NZ_LYUY01000159.1:0-1261 GCF_001675785.1 Wolbachia endosymbiont of Nomada ferruginata | reverse complement strand
TTAAAGCAAGAAAACATCTTAGAGTAGAAAGATGGTTAAGGGTTTATATTCAATTAATTGAAGATTTTGATGAGGGAAAATTAAAGTTTTTCTCTGATATATTCTCTGATAATTCTTGTTGGGATGGAATAAAATTAAAAAATAAAGCTGTTGGTGAAAGGCTAACTGAAGAAAAAAATAAAAATGGAAAAGAAAGTCCGCTTGATCTTGCAGATAGATATTACTTGGCATGTAAATATTGTCTAGAAGATAAGATTCCTGGATTATTTGAACAAGTATTTATGAGATTTAAGAGAAGTGCCTTTGAAGAAGATGGATCTGATGATGATCTGAGAAGAGAATTATTGGAAAATATCGAAGAAACTAGCCCTATAGAAGCTTTCTGGTCTTTTCTTATTGATAAGCAGATTGGAAAACTAAACGAATATAAATCAGTTGAAGGTTTGCAAAAATCCATACAGATAAATTCTAATAAAAATTGGGCAGAAGGTATAGAGTTCTTCTATAATAAGCTGCACAATGACTCTAGTATTTCTAGTCAAGATAAAGATAATTTGTTAATTGAAGCAGCTTTATCTGCAGTGAAGGGTTACAAAGAAGTAGACACTCTAGAGTTTTGCCTATCCAAAATGGATGATGAACAAAAGAAAAAATTACTAGATAGAGATTATAAGGAAAATACTTATCATGCAGTATTTAATGTGCTAATAAATCAGTATTATTTTGATTCTTTTATGGAATTAAACAAATTGTCCAGTCAGTTTGAATGTGAACGTTACACAACCTTTTTATCTTCATTATCAGACCAAGTACTGAAAAATCCAGATCTGTCTGAAGAAACAAAAAAATGTATGATGAATGTTTGGGAGCGTATAATAAGATTTAATCAAGGCCGTGGAGACCGGACTATTTTCTCCATTTTCAAAGATTATTCAGTTACATATATAATAGCAAATTTAATTGTGGATCCAAGTAGACAAGAGGTAAGTAAAGAAGGAATATTAGGGAAGATATTAAAGCACGTAAATAACAAGGAAATGAGTGGTGAAGAGGTGATAAAGGTTAAAGATTCTGTATTAAGTAAAATTCAGTTATTTCATGGGGGTAAAAAATTGCAGTTAGGAGAACAAGTATTTTCTAAATTAGCTAAAGAAGCTTCTAAAGAGTCAATTTTGTGTGAAGCTGGTGATACTTTGCCACAGTCAAGTCTCGGTACGACTGATACCCCACATAATATAAAATCTTTAGGTCATAGCAAATA
>NZ_LYUY01000158.1:0-1273 GCF_001675785.1 Wolbachia endosymbiont of Nomada ferruginata | reverse complement strand
AGAATTTCATATACCTAGCTATGAGTAGGGTTATGTTAAAGAGGGAATATGCTTGAATTTACTTGTTTCCGGACAACCTCTAACACTAGCCTTACTTGCTATTAGAACTTCTACTATCTCTTTATGGGCATTTTTAGTAGCCCAATGTAAAGGAGTTTTGCCATCTGTGTTTTGTAAATTAACATCAGCCTCTGCTGCTAATAGAGCATTCACTGCATCTGTATGGCCATTTTTAACAGCCAAATGTAAAGGAGTATCGTAAAGCCAATAATCTCTCACATCAACATCAGCCCCTGCTGCTAATAGAGCATTTATTGCATCTGTATAACCATTTTCAGCAGCCCAATGTAAAGGAGTCCATCCATTTTCACTCTTCGTATTAATACTAACCTTACTTGCTATTAGAACTTCTACTATCTTTTTATGGTCATTTGCAATAACCAAATGTAAAAGAGTCCATCCATAACTCCATAAACCATAACTCGTATTAATATTAAATTCTTCTGCCTCCAATAGAGCATTTACTGCTTTTGTATGGCCATTTTTAATAGCCAAACGTAAAGGAGTTTCTCCATTATCATCTATTGCATCAATATCAGCCCCTTTTGCTAATAAAGCATTTATTGCACCCGTATGGCCTGTTTCAGCAGCCCTATGTAAAGAAGTTTGTTCCTTCTTACTTTTTGCATTAACATTAACCCCCGCCCCCGCTTTTATTAGAGCATTTACTACCTCCTTGTGACCAATTTTGGCAGCCCAATATAAAGGGGTCAGTCCATTCATATCTTTCGTATTAACATCAGCTCCATTTGATATCAGAGCTTCTACTACCTTTTTGCAGCCATCCCGAGTAGCCAAATATAACAATGTAAGTTTAAAAGAGGCAAGACCTGTATATAAGGTGAATTTATAATTTATGTTAAATCTATCATTTTTCCAATCCTGGAATGTACTTAAATCTATCCTCTGTAACCTCTCTTTTATCTTTTCGATTATGTTACTCTGATTTAAATCACCATCAGCATTTACTGCACTTAATATTTTTATCCACTGTTCATATTTCATAACTTTTCTCTACTAAACACTATACAAGCGTTTTACCCATTATTTCAGCAACCGTCAATTTTGCTAACAAATCACGTAAAAATTTGTAGAAAACACTGGACTCCGTAGCATTACAAAAAATCCAATTATTTTCTCCTAAGAAACTCACTCAACTAACTCTTCTTGTTGAACTAATATGTAGCCAAATTCGCTCGCTTTTTTGATCAAA
>NZ_LYUY01000019.1:0-14725 GCF_001675785.1 Wolbachia endosymbiont of Nomada ferruginata | reverse complement strand
ATTAAAAATAAGACGCCAACTACGTTGTTTTCTTGCTGTTTAATCTGCACAGATGAAGATAACTGAATACCTTCAGTACCATGATAAGGAGGCTGGCGGAGTTTGTCAAGTAAGTTTTTCGTTTAATCCGTTTCTATGGCTTAGGTGCCCTTGACTTCCGGCTGGGTCGAATTTGTATAGCTACATTGTCAGTAAATCTAAATTGCTTTAATAATTTTGATTGAAAAATAGTTTTTCTATTATATAAATGCTACTTTAGGGTAATCAAAATGGAAGACGATAAATATAGCCTAGGTTTAAGAGTTATCCATTGGTTGATGGCTATTTTTATTATCGGTATGCTTTGCTCTGGACTTTATATGAAAAGCTTACCACTTAGCAATGAAATTAAGTTCAACATATACGCTATTCATAAGGCTTGCGGTATCACTATTCTTGGATTAATCATAGTACGCATATTTTTTCGCGTCTTTACTTATGTTCCACCACTTCCAGCAAATTTTTCTCGGTTTGTAATCAATATAAGTAAAGCAGTACACTTTGGTTTATATTCTTTGATGGTGCTAATGCCACTATCTGGCTATGTCATGTCTTCTGCTTCTGGCAAACAGATCAAATATTTTTTTCATATCCCTTTGTTGATTAATCAAAACAAAGATCTAGCTAACACGGCTAACGAGCTACATTCGATGCTTGCATATTTTATGGTACTCTTTATAATCTTACATATACTTGGCGCCTTAAAACACACATTTATAGATAAACAAAATATTTTTAAACGTATGATATAGGTTATATGTTAAGTAGCCTCTGGAAAAAAGGAACAGATTTTCTTGGCAGTGAGTTTGCTATAATGGGTGGTGCTATGAGCTGGGTTTCAGAGAGAAACTTGGTCTCAGCAATCTCAAACGCTGGTGGTTTTGGTGTGATTGCATGTGGTGCAATGTTCCCAGACTTACTGGAAAAAGAAATCATAGAGACACAAAAATTAACTAACAAGCCATTTGGTGTAAACCTAATTACTATGCACCCAAAGTTGAGTGAGTTGATAGATGTGTGTATTGAAACGAAAGTGAGCCATATAGTGCTTGCCGGTGGACTGCCAACAAAGCCTAATATAGAAAAAATCAAGGGTGCAGGCATTAAAGTTATGTGCTTTGCACCAGCATTAAGCCTTGCGAAAAGGTTAGTAAAAATGGGAGTAGATGCATTAATAATAGAAGGAATGGAAGCAGGTGGGCATATAGGTCCAGTTAGCACTTCTGTTCTTGCACAAGAGATATTGCCTCATTTTAAAAATGAACAAATACCAGTGTTTGTTGCAGGTGGAATAGGAAGAGGTGAAATGATAGTTAATTACCTGGAAATGGGAGCAAGTGGCTGTCAAATAGGTACATTATTTGTCTGCACTAATGAGTCAATTGCCCACAAAAATTTTAAGGAAGTGTTTATTAAATCGGCCGCACGTAATGCAATACCTTCTGTACAGATAAGTGCTGATTTTCCTGTAATTCCTGTAAGAGCTATAGCCAACAAAGCAAGCGATGACTTCATGAAGCGTCAAAAAGAAGTTATTGATGAATACCAAAAGGGACAGATCTCAAAAGAAGATGGGCAGCTTGAAATAGAAAAGTTCTGGGCTGGAGCTTTAAGAAGGGCAGTGATTGAAGGAGATGTTGAAACAGGATCTTTAATGGCCGGTCAAAGTGTTGGCATGGTTGATAGGGAAAAGCCTGTGAAAGAAGTGATAGATATATTAGTTCAACAAGCAAACAATCATATTGAACGCAAATCTGTAGAAGTAGAAAGCCCAGAAAGCAAATAGTTAAGCGACCTTCCAATAAGCAAGTTGCCGCAATTATTTATAATATGGCATAATTGCCCAGTTTTAATGTAAAATTAACGCTAAAGAGGTATCTATACATTTTGTTATGTATGGAGGAGTCTATGCTAAGTTCTAAAAAAGATATTAACCAACAATTGCACGACACTATATACAAAAAGGTAACAAAAAAAACACATAATCATGAAAGCCCAAAAAAAAATGGAGATGGAACTATCAAAAAATGCATAGAGTTGTTCAAGAAAGAGGCTAATCCTAATGTATTAATTGAATTAGAAAAATCACTGAAAGAGCAAGAAGAATCTTATAATTATTACACCAAAAAATTTCTTCCAGTGTTGGAAACAGAAGTAATGAAATTAGAGGTCGAGCTTTCAGTATCTAACAATGAAAGAGAACAATTACAAAGATCACCAACAAGAAGAGGGAAAATATTAGAAATAATTTCAGGGATTATTAAAAGGAGCAGCAATAAAGATTCAAAAATAGAAGAACAACCTATTAATTCCATAAAAAAAGAGATCCCAGTGTCAAGCACTGGGATGACAGAAAATAATGTAGAAAGTCCAACTAAAGAAGAAGTATGTGCTAGTAGCTCAGATAGTGGAGTAAGTTCATGCAAACCGAGTGAAGAAAGTTTAGAATCACCAATAAGTAGTAGAAGGAGCAGTATGAGCTCAATATTAAGCTCTGCTGGAGAAAATAACGATCCACAAAAAGAAGATACTGGGAATCAAAAGCAACTAGAGCAGACTGCAGAAGAAGAGCCACAGGTGTCATCCCAGTGCGTGACACTGGGATCCAGAGAAAAAGAAAGTATGGATCCAAATAGTCAAACTACTCAGATGACAGGCAGCCAGGCAAAAGATTCAATGCAACCCGAAGAAAAAAGGGACAGAAAAAACGCCATTACAATCGTGCAGAAATTTCCTTTGAATAAGAAAAAGGGTGAAGATACTCCACTTGAAAAACAACCCAATAACAGAAATCTTCACGTTGCACTTGTAGCAGGTTGTGCTCTCTCCACAATAGGGTGCATTGTTGCAGGAGCAATGACATCAGGATTGATAGGAGCAGGACTACTTGCTATGGCTGCAGTGTTTGCTATAGCAGCAGTAGCTGAATTGCATTCAAACTTCCTATCAAGTAAATTAACATCCATTAATGTGAGTCCTCTTGTTGATGATAAAGAGCTTACAGCATGTTCACAGCGGTAAAAATTAAATATGTGTTACTTGTAGTGGATAAGTGAATTCAGTTCTTGCCTATTGATATAAAAGTTGTTATATTTAAGAAATGTTTAAAAGGTATTTAGTTGATGCGCATTCAATTGAATAAAGTTTTGGTTTTTATAGCCTTATTAAGTTTCATTTTTGCATCATATTCTAGCGAAGCAAGTTCGGCGAGTGATGAATTAAAGGGTATACAAGAAACGGTAAAAAATTTTATTTCTTCATTTTCAGTTAAAGATACTGTAGAAAATATGAGTCCTTCAACAATCATAGGGTTGTGTATAGCTGCGGTGATACTTGCAGTAGTGTTCAGAGGTCTAATCTTTTTTATGATAATGTTTGGTGTACTGGTCCTGATGTTCGGTAGTACAGAAAAGGCAACAGACTACTTAAAAGAAAAATTTAACTTTGCAAAAGATATAAAATTACAATCCGATAGCGAAAAAAAAGATAAAAATTAAGATAGTATTTTTATCTTTTTTAATTATCTTTATTGAATACGCATATGCAGCTAAAAGTACCAGCGATTAACTCTAAGTTTGAAAAAAAGAACAACTTAGCATTACTAGAAAGCATTGATTTAGATTTTGTTCCTTATGCTTGTCATTACGATGAAGAAACCATACTAACAAAACAGGGAGAATTGTTAAAAATAATCAAGTTAGAAGATTATTCTTCTGTTGATAACTACAGCGACCTCAGAACTGAAATTAGAAAAAGCATATCAAAAAATATTAATAGCCTGTATTTTACCGTTTGGATTCATACCGTTAGAAAGCGCAATAAACTGAGCTTGAAATGGAATAAAACTGAAGACTTCTCTGACAACCTACATTCAACGTGGTTTAATAAACTAACTGATAGTAAATTACAGTATATAAATGAACTATACATTGTAATATTGTTTAGCGATTTTGGCAAGCATACTAATAATTCGTTTTTTTTCAATAGAATAAAGAATAAGCATAAGTTGTCTTTACAAGAAAGCCATCAGGAGTTGCAAAAGATAACTGACTTAATTCAAAATGATTTAGAACCTTTTGGAGCTAAAAAACTGGGTCTAAGGTTTAGTGAAGGTAAAATATATTCTGAAATGATAGAATTTCTCCACTATATTGTTACATTAACGCACAAAGATTATCCAATACATGAAAGGGACCTGTCGCAATATATTAGAAATTTTAAAATAGCTTTTGGTTTCAATACGTTTCAAACAATATTTGAAAATCAACAGAAATTTGGCTCTATTTTCAGCATAAAAGAATACCGGGAAATCTCTTTAGGTAATATAGATAGATGCTTGCAGCTTGAATCTGAATTTATCATTACAGAAATAATGATATTTACTAGTAATAATAAAGCAATAAAAGAATTTAAAAAACAAATCAACATGCTGCAAATTAGTGAGGATAATACCTTACTTAAAAGCTCAGGAATTGAAGAAATAATAGAGCTTGAAAAGACCTCTAGTATAGACTTCTGCCAACAGAAAATTATTTTTACAATATTTGCAGATGATAGGAATAAGTTAGCTGAAAGTATTAGTGATTTATCTTCTATAATGTCATTAGTTGGCTTCATGATGTTTAGAACTGATTTACATATGGAAAGTCATTTTTGGGCACAACTTCCAGGCAATTTTGCTTTTATTACGCAACCGAAAAATATCTTAACAAAATACGCTTGCAGCTTTGCTATGCTGCACGATTTTACGTCAGGTACATTAAAAGGAAGAAGGTGGAAAGAAGCGGTAATGATTTTTTTCTCAAAAAAAGGAAATCCTTACTTCTTTAATTTTCATGGAAAAAGAAATAATGGCCATACTACGATACTCGGAGCTCCAAATTCAGGCAGAACTTCACTCATTAATTTTCTATTATCAGAATCAAGAAAGTTTAACCCAAGAATTGTCATATTGGATAACACTGGAAAATCAATAATTTTTACTAAAGCAGTGAGTGGTAAATATTACATAATCGATCCAAAATATAAGGACAAAAGCCTAAAATTTAATCCACTAAACATTGAAGATAGTGCTTCCAATCGCAATATGTTGGTTGAACTGATCAGAAGAATGGTAGCCGATACGAGCTTGGTGGACGTAGAAGAAAAGATAAGAAAAATTGTGGATTCTATATTTGCTATACCCAAGGAATCACGTTCTATTTCACAAATTTCTGAGGTGCTCTTGCTCCTTGGGGGTAAGATAAGTAGATGGTGTGACGATGGTGACTTTGCTTACTTATTTCAAGATGGTGATGAATCAGATATTGACTGGGAAACAAAAATTATATCTCTCAACACCGCAAACCTTACAAAAAAAAAGGAATGTATGTCCGTGATACTTTACTATTTTTTATATTCTTTTGAGGCAAAATGTGATGGCTCGCCTGCAATACTTGTTTTGGATGAAGCATGGGAGATAAGTAATATTTTTCCTACAGAGAAAGAGTTTGATAACTGGATGCAAAGAATGACGGAACTAAATGTTGTAGTAATCCTAAGTACTGAGAATTTAAATCTCGCATTTGCTAGCAAATTTACTCAATATTTAGATAAACATGTTGATACAAGAATCTTGATGCCGAACGTCAATGCAAATAGATTATACATGAAGGCATTTTCTCTATCGAAAGAGGAGCTGAATATAATTCTGCAGACGCCAACACAGGAAGGTTTATTTTTGATAAAACAGTACAAAGGATTAGTAACCTTAAATCTGGATTTGAAGGATATGCAAGAAATACATGTACTTTCAGCTAACAAAGAGACTATAAAGTATATGTATGAGGCAATAAAAGAAAAAGGAGAAGAAGTTAATGAGTGGTTACCGGTATTTTATGAGAAGTGTAAAGCTTAATTTCTTATTGATATTTTTTTTGATACTTGGTCTTTCGTATCAAGGATATGCTGATTGTCCAACATTTGTAGAAAGTAATACTTGGTGGGAAGCAATAGTTGGTGGAGATTGGGTAAAGGAAATTAAGGTGCAAGCAATAAAAGATCAAGGAGTTGATGGTTACTTTAATCCCAAAATTAGAGTATGTGCTTATGATGGACAAAGTTATTGTTATGACTTACAAAGTGGGGAATCCTGCCGCCAGATATATGGAACGCAAGGTACAGGAGCTGGAGTTTCTGCTGCAGCTTTTATTGATTGGGAAGGGGATAAAACAAAAGCTGGAGGAGAAATTGCTCGGGGTCTTAAATGGGAATGGGCAGACGGTGTTACTGATGAGGAAAAAAGAAGATTCGCTAACTCTCCTAAAATATGTGCTTGCAGTCAAAAAGGGGCTTGTATGTCAGGAATTTCTTCATGGGGTTCTAGAGTATTTTCGGGTGAGAATATTTTTCGTCCTGGGGAGATGGAAAAAGTCTGTGATACCTGCTACCAAACGGCAGTAAAATGTGCTCCTGTTCCACTTGCACCTGGCCCCCCTCCATTTTGTGAACAACTTGCAATGTCGCTTCCACAAGTTAGAATTGTTCCTATAACAGATAAAGACAATGATTACTTTAATCCTAAGGTTAAGGTAATCATTGGTGATCTGAAAGGAAGAGACGGAGAGATTGGAGAAAAATTAGATTTCCCTAAAGGGTATGGAGAAAATAAAGCTGAGTGGCGCTCTATTTTAGACAAAGATGGCATCACGTACTACTTCAAAACTTATAGAGAAAAAGATAAGCTCTGTGCTGAATACCTTGGAACTCAAAGTATAGATGAAAAAAATCCACAGTTCATCCGCTGCTTCCCGGCACCACCTGCTCCAGAGCCTGAAGTAGTAGAAATAGTACAAAGTAACGCGTCTGGAAAGCAGAGTGACACGTTAAAGATAAGAATGAAGATGAGCAAGAGCGCTTGTACTTATGAAGCACGTGGAACCTACAGTGATGGTTTATGTACTTTTAATGTTAATACCGACCACAAACATCCTGTAAATATTGGTCCTCTATCTTTAAAAGTGGTAAAACCAGCAATAGTAGCAAAAACGACTGATAGTAATAACAAAAAAAGTTATATTGATAATATTATAGAAGGTATATTAGAAAGTAATCCGCAACAATTTAAAGTTCTGAAAGAATATGGCTATGTTCCTGATATTGAAACGGAATGTAAAGAGTTTCAGGGGAATAAGTGCAAATTGAACAACTTAGGACAACCAGAAATAGAAGTAAAGTATAAAGGAAATTCTAACAGTAAAATGCTTTGTCTTTCTGGATGGCAGCCAGAACCAGAGGAGTTTGTTCTTGAAAGAGAAAATAAAATAATACCACTAAAATTAATGGGAACAAGATATACTAAATACAATTCTGTTTATTCAAAGGAATCAAATCAGTTCTATTATCTTCCAAGCAAGGAAATAGGTGACCTTTTGAAAAGACCTCAAAATCAGTTGGATAAAATAATATTTAATAAGCAAGGGTATGTTTTCTTCCCTGACAACAATAAACAGGAAAAGGGGAAATGCAGTTACTGTGTAAAAAGAAATGATGAGATAGACGATACATTTAAATCTAGTAAAGGACTGAAAGTAGTGTACAAATTGACGGATGTAGAGCATAGAGAAAAATGTAATCAAGGTGATGATGGTTGTATCTGCTTTACTGGAACATGCAGCCGTTCAACACGATATGTAGACAAAGAAAACACTCAACCTTTTTATACAAAGATTTCACAAAATACAAATGGCGTTGTCACGCAACCAGAAGCACCAATAAAAGCAAACAGAACGGAGGTCTTTTACGCTGATAAATTGTGTAGGTTCGATTTAGAAGGTCTCAAAAAGAAATTAAAAGAAAAATTAAAAGAGATAATCAAGGAACAGCTGAAAAATAAGAAACCAGATCTTGAAAAAAATAATGAAAAATCCTATGATCATAAAAATAAAGATGTTTATACAGATGACTTATCAATAAAATTTGATCGTATTAAAATAGAAGCGTGGGGAAGTGGTGAAGCAGGTCATATACAAGGTAGTGGCTGTGACAATCAAAAATGCCATTCTACTGAAAGCAGAGTAGGGATGCCAGGAGATTATATTAAAGCTAAACTGAAAATCGATCCTAATTATCCTATAATTAAGGTGCAAGTCACAGAGGGAGGGGGTAACCAGGAAAGTAACCTCTCAGATAAGGACGGGGGACCTGTTTTCATAGAAATGTGCAATTCGCAGAAGCAACATTGCCAGCAACTGATTACTGTTGCAGGTGGAGGTGAGTATAGAACATACGGTGGTAAGGGTTATGAGGAAACAGTAATTCATAAGCAAGATTTAAAGCTAGAGGAGAAAATTGTAAAGGCAGATAAACTGAAGTCTACACAAGACAATCGAATAGCATATATAGAAAATGGTGAAATCAAGTATGAAACAGTAGAGTGTGGAAGTGGTTTGAGAAGCAGTAGATCTGGTGCAGGTGGCTGCATTAATAAAAGCAAAGGAATTTATGGTAAAGGCTCTCCAGGGTATGTGAAGATTAGACCTATTATAAAGGAATTTGACGAAGAAGAAATAAATGCTGCTATTAAAAAAGTAATAGAGGATCTATACGATCTTGAAACTATGACTGATTTTTGGGTAGGGGATCTTAACGTGAATATAAGTGGGATAATTAAAGAGGAAGTCAAAAAAGAATTATCAAGGTAAAAAGATATAGCTCTGGAAATGATGCTCTTGTTTTAATAATTAATTAAAGTAAAGCATGTAGTAAATGGTGTAATTGCTGTATCTTAACAAAAAGGTATAACGAATGTAGGAGGGTGCTTTATGTCTCTAAAGAATAAAATTTCTGAGTTAATAGAACAACAATTTAGCATTAAATACCATGACAATTATTTGGCTTACACTATACATAATTGGGCTGCAAGCGAAATATCTGATTCTATTACTTTTTGCATAATTGGTTGTGGAAATTGCAAGATTGGATATCAAGATGTTGCAAAGTCATTCAACATAACAAAAGAAGAAATTGACCAAGGTAATATTGCAAGCATAGAAAGTAAAATAAAAAGTGAAGCTGAAAAATCAGGTAGCGAGTTTTCTGAGTTGATTTCTAGAATGGATCAATCGCTAAAAGAGCAGAGTGAAAAGTCTATTGTACAAATTTTAGATTCATCCGCTGAGGAGATGTTAAGGAGTTTCTGTGATAGCCCTGTACAGTCTCCAGAGCCTCAAGAACCCTCTGCTTCATCTGAAGAGCATGCTACAGAAGGCCCAGAAACTAGTGTTAATTCAGATCTTTTGTCAACCTAATCAACCCCATATATATGTTTTTTTTGTACCCATGCTTTGCGTTTTGGGGTGGAAAGAAAGCACCATTCTTCGTTGCATTTTTCTATCTTCATCACAACAAACTTGTCTATTTTCATAGTAATCTTGCTGTCTACACTCTGTTTTTGATATCCATAAGTATCTTCTTTTACAATCGCGTAGCGCTTATCACTAAGAAGATTGCCTTTTATCCATCCGCAGTCTTCATCTATATCGCAGACCTTTTTCCAACTCCCAAACTCTTCTATCACTTTCAGGGGCAGATTTTTGCAAGTGTATATCCATTTTACAGGATAGTGAAACCCTGGCCCCGTTCTCATGTTGATCTTATTTGATTTGGTTGAAACAAAGTTGTTAGCAAACAAGCTATGGCTAAATAATAAAAACAATAGGATAATAGTACTGAACCAAGATCCCAGTGTCACGCACTGGGATAACGTGAGGGATAGTGTAACAGACTTATTCATCATAATTCACGATTAGGTTGACATAAGATAAAGAGTAAATTAAAAATTGAATAGATCTTTAAATGCAAAATCAATGCCTATAGAAATATTAATGCCTGCTCTTTCACCGACAATGAGCAAAACTGGAGGAAAAATTGTAAAGTGGCATAAAAAAGAACAAGACAAAGTTGAAGTAGGCGATGTAATTGCTGAGATAGAGACTGATAAAGCCATAATGGAGTTTGAATCTATAGATGAAGGAGTTTTAGCAAAAATTTTAGTAACAGAAGGAACAAGTGGCGTGCCTGTAAATCAACCAATAGCTTTAATGCTGGAAGAAGAAGAAGATGAAAGTGCACTTAACAACTATACTTCAACTTCCATCAATAGTGCAGTTAAAAAGGAAGTGACAAAAAGTGCTGTTGATAATCAAAAATCAGAACACCAAGATTTAAACGGAAAGCCAATAAGTTATTCTTCGGTGTCATTCCAGCGCGTGACGCTGGAATCCAACCCCTCAATGTCATCCCAGTGCTTGACACTGGGATCTAGAAAAGAAGAATGGATCCCAGTGTCAGCTACTCAGATGACAGAGGGTTATGCAGAAGGTAGAACAAAAATAAGCCCATTAGCTAAGAAAATAGCTCAAAATGAAGGGGTTAATGTGCAGCAATTAAAAGGTACAGGACCATATGGTCGCATAATTAAGGCTGATGTGTTGGAGTTTTTAGGCAGTGGTATACATACTGAAAGTCCTGAGAAAGATACCATAGTTGAAGTAAGCAACATGCGCCAAGTGATAGCACAGCGCCTGACTGAATCAAAACAGAATGTTCCACATTTTTATTTAACTGTAGACTGCCAGGTTGATAAGTTAATATCGTTAAAAAACGAGATTAACTCAGCAGATGAAAACAATAAAGTAACAATTAATGATCTAATCATAAAAGCTGCAGCTTTCAGCATGAAAAAATTTCCTGATATAAATTCTTCGTGGATAGATAATAAAATACTTAAATACTCGAATGTAGATATTTCAATTGCTGTGGCACTTGAAGATGGGCTAATTACTCCTATAGTAAAAAATGCTGATAAAAAGGGTATTTTATCTATATCAAAAGAAGTGAAAGATTTAGTAAGCAGAGCAAGATCTGGAAAATTGAAACCTGAAGAGTTTCAAGGAGGAGGGTTTACTATCTCCAACTTAGGGATGTTTGGTATAAAAGCCTTCAGTGCTATAATCAACCCACCGCAGTCTTGCATAATGGCAGTTGGTGCATCCAAAAAACAACCAATTGTTATAAATGAGAAAATAGAGATAGCAGAAATAATGACAGTAACACTCTCTGTTGACCATAGGACGGTTGATGGAGCACTCGGAGCAAAATTTTTAAACGCCTTTAAGCATTATATAGAGAATCCTCTGGCGATGCTTATTTGAAACCTGTTAGCATCGTTATTACAAAATTAATACCTCTAAGTTTATAATTCTACTAGTTAATAGGCTTAGAGGTAAAAAAATGAATACTACAGTAGAAAAAAACAATCCAAAAATTTTTCCTAAAAATGAAGGAAAGATTAACTCAAAAGGCATGGTTGCCCCACAGGTAACACCAAGAGCACCAGAGACCAAGTTATCGTTGCAGAATGAGTTAGAAAAAATAGTAAAGCTTAATCCACCTGTTCCTCCGAAATCTTCCCAAGCTAAATTTGCTGGAATAAAAGCGATTTTTGAGCGAAATGCACCTCATTCTCAAGCAAATGATAGTAATAAAACAGTAAGTAGCAATCTTGGAAGAACATTTGGCCCAACAATGCAAAAACTCATGGAAGACAACATTCATAGCACTCCTAACAAACAACGCCGTGATTCAGGGGATAGTGGTATCAGTGATATTAGTAGCAGCACTTCTGATGATGAGGATAGAACAATAAAAGATAAAATGATGGAAAATGTTAAGCAGGATAACCATCAAAAAAGCTTTGATTTACATAAAGTACAAGCAACTGATGAATTAGAAACCGTAAAATTTCTCAAAACGCTAAGCAAGAAAGAAAGAGAAAAACTTGGTTTTTCTCCTAAACAGCAAAATAACCAAAAGGTTGAGACTAGCAAAAAAACTTATAATCCACTTGATTGGAATCCAATCTATCAAGGTAAAAAGCTCTTTAGCTTAGGCAATATGTCGAGTAATTCGTCTTCATGTAGTGAAAAAAGCAATATTTCAGATGTAAGCGATAAGTCTAATAATTCAAACATTGTTAGATGTAATATTACTAGGAGTAACAGTAAGGAAGACCTTCGTAAACCTGATGCTTCACATAATGACAAATCTGCAGGTAAAAAATTATCTAATGTCAATGTAAGCGAATTAATCAGAAAGTTTGAACAAGGTAATGACATAGTAAAAGGGCGTTAATCAAATGTTACCCTATCTTTGTATATGTAAAGGTAGGGTATCTTTTCAAAATAGTATATCCTTTATAGCTTTGTTAATTTTTGACTCCCTCTCTGCAAAAGCAGTTTCTAGAGAGGTTTTAAGTTTTTCCCATTCTTCTTGACCATTTAGAACTAAAGATTTATATTCATTTTCAATTTTTTCCAATGCTCTTTGATATGAAAAACCTAATTCCTCATATATATCAATATTTATCGATTGCAGTATTACCAAAAATGAAAACAAATTCGGATCAGGTAATTCTTCTCTTGTGTGATTCAGAAGACACAGCTTTATTTTTTTTACGCAGTATTCTATTGTTTTTAACGATAGTGACAGGCTTTCTGCATAAAATATAAAACTATCTACAATCAAATTTTTTGACTTTTTCGGTAATTTAATATTTTCAAATAGTTCTTTTGTAAATTTTTCTATCGGTTGTTTTGGTAAATGTAAAGAGAGACCAGTAAAAGATTTTAGGTCAAAATTTGGTCCAAGTATTGTGCTGATTGCTCTTTGTACATTACTCTTATCTTTACTTACAGGAATAATGAAAACCAGCCCCTCCACATCAAGCATATACTTTATAGATTCCAAAAAATCGACAACAAATTTAGGACGGCACACATCAAGATTATCCACCATTATATAAATGTTTTTGTCTTTTCTGATTTTATTAACCACATCCGCTAACTGTGTTTTAAAATCTCTAGTACTCTCTTTTCTTCTTTGGAGAAGACTTAATTCACTCAAGACAAAACCTATGTCTTTTTTATCAGCCTCTTTTGCAGCATCAAGAAATACTGAAAGCATAGCAAGTGGAGATTTACTGATCAGCTTTCCTAGTGTGTTTAGAGAAAATAGCTCTTGGTTTATGTTCTTGAACTGTTGTATAACACTTCTTTTTACTTTATACGATACAAATAAATCTTCAAATAGGAAATTTAAAAAAGAAGGCAGTGGTTGGTCCAATGCATTGATATCCCATGCACTATAATAAGCTGCAATTTCATTTTGCTGTTTTAACTCTTTTACCCATTCTTTCAAAAAAAACGTCTTGCCCCATCCATCATATCCTTCCAAAGATATTATTGTAAAAGACTGATCAATTGTTTTAATTATATTGTTAAATTTACCTGAAAATTGCTTATAGTTTAGACGGTCATTTTCCCAAGCCACCACTTTAAGTGGTGGCGCTATTTCTTTCTTTTTGAATGTTATTAGCGATATAAGTTTTTTTAAGCACATGTCTTATTTTATATTTAACTCATATTCTTGTCTTGAAGTAAGTGCTATCCTCAGCGTTCCTTCATCAAGATAGTCAATTTCTCCGCCCATTGGTATGCCACAAGCAAGGCGCGATATTTTCACATTCAAGTCTTTTAGCAATTGAGTTATATATTGTGCAGTAACTTGGCCCTCTAATGTTGGATTGATTGCGATAATTATCTCTTCAATTTTAGACTCCATCACTCTTTTCAGAATAGTATCAAGGTTGAGTTCTTTTGGACCTATGCCATTTATCGCAGACAATCTGCCACCCAAAATATGGTATAAACCTGAATATATACTTCCTTTTTCAAACGCCCATAGATCACCTAATTCTTCTACTACACACAGTAACTTAGTGTCACGTTTTGGGTTAGTACAAATAGAACAAGGTGATTTAGTATCTAGATTTCCGCAAACTTCACACTCTATTATAAGATCTGCTAGCTCTTTAATCAAAGATGCAAGTGGTAGCATAACTTTCTCTTTGTTTTGGAGTAAATGTATAACTAACCTGCGTGATGATGATGGCCCTAAACTTGGCAATTTAGAGAAAGCATGAACTAGATTTTTTATGTTAACGTTCATTCAATAAATTCAGAATAGGCAGTCAAATGGTAACATCAAACCCTTTGTAAAGAAAGTGGTAAGTTTCTCTTGATCCCACTTTGATCAGCTATAGAAAAAATTTTTTACTTTAACGAAAAAAATTACTTCCGCACACTTAAAGCCTGATTATAATAGACTTCTTGCATAACCCAAACTAAGTAGAAAAAAGGTATCATCCGAGTAGCTCTCCTTTGTCATCCTAGTGCCTCCTTTTTTGTCATCCCAGTGCCCAGACACTGGGATCCAGGAATTTTATTAAGTTGGTAAGCATAAAAGTATAGCTAACGTGAGCTCTACGTCATACTGCCGCGAACCGTCATACCGCGATTCATTCGCGGTATCTCTTAGCCGCTAACAAGTAGCGGGATGACGGTTGTCAGGCTAGCTGTCATCCCAGTGCCCAGACACTGGGATCCAGAAATTTTAATTGTAAGTAAGCATACTGGGTTGATAAGTATAAAAGTAGCTAGAAAATAAACATTTTTGATGAGATTATATGGAAAACTGGATGCCAGTGTCAAGCACTGGCATGACACCCTTCACGGACTTTTAAATTACTTTAGCTATAAATATTAAGAAATTTACCAAATGAAAAAAAAGGCAAAAGAAGCCCTGGGGT
>NZ_LYUY01000157.1:0-1283 GCF_001675785.1 Wolbachia endosymbiont of Nomada ferruginata | reverse complement strand
AAGGTTGTTGTATATAAACACCTGAAACTAATTTAAGCAATTGCTCTTTTTTTCTATATACTTGTTTTTGTAAATATTCTTTACCTAAAAGTGAGTTACTAAGAGGTTGTGGCCTTTCGAGTATCTGTAATACTTCTGATATCTCGCCTGGCTCTAATATTGCATGTAATTGTTTATCTTGAAAGTAAACAATATTGAATACTGAGCTGAAAATATTGCAAAATGTTTCTGGATCTTGATTTTTGTATCCACTCATCACTTCAATAAATATTTTATCGAGTTTTTTCCCCCTGTGCTCAATTTGGTTATCTATCATAGCTACTCTAGCATCATTTTGTGCTTGTTTTATGGCTAATGGTTTTTCTTTCTCTGATAGTTCTTTGGTCTGCTTTTTTGACTTCTTTTTTCTGTTAGCCTTAAAATACTCTGTGTGCGAAGTAGTTTGACCTACATTCTGTTCTGCTTCTTGAGGTATTGGATTTTCTATACTACCCCCTGTCATCCGAGTAGCTTGACTACTTGGATCCATGTTTCTTTTTTCCTGGTCAAACGCTGGAATAACACCAAATGGTATATTGTTGCTCTGTATAGAAAATTTTGGCAATTGTTGGGAAAAGAATTGTGACGTATTAAAAAAATTGGGTAGACAGAAAAAAGATCTAAACCAGAAAACGTTTTCATGCATTGCAGCAACTACTATCGAAACACGTGTAACTTGTTTTCCATTATTTGTTACATCGAAGCCAAATGAGCCTGTAACTGGTACGATTTGTTTATTTTGTGCATTTTTTTGGTTAGTTTCACTCTGTTCTTTTTTGTCTTCATTTTCAGTTTTTTCTGCATGTTGTAGCTTTTCATTTAGAAATAACTCGATTTGGTACAAGTTGTCCAGGTTAATGTTTTCAACGTCTGTTTGTAGCGTTATCGTTGTGCCCTGCAGAAGGATTTGAGGCGGAGCACTATTTACGAATTCTTCTACAGTTTTATAACTGTTAGTTTTACAGTAGTTATTATATAGTTCACTGCTTTCTTTGGGCACTTTTATGTTGGCTGTAAAATTTTTTTCCCGGGAAAGGCAGATTTTGAAAAAATTAATTAAAGAGTTTATTCGAAATAATCTTATATTAAAGGTGTCTTTATCTGTTGCTGTTAGCTCAAATGAAAATTCTTGTATATTACTTTCAATACTTCTCGAGCGAATAGTACTGATCTTAATTGTTTCGCTAGAAAATGCTTTACTTATGTTTCTGGATTTTTCCTTAAAGAGCTTAGATAAATCCTCT
>NZ_LYUY01000156.1:0-1326 GCF_001675785.1 Wolbachia endosymbiont of Nomada ferruginata | reverse complement strand
TCCAAGTAGCTGACGCTGGTTTCCATCCAAGAGGGTGTCATCCCAGTGCCCAGACACTGGGATCTAACTACCTTCACGATTATGTCTTTCCTACTGATTGACCTTCTACACATTTCTCAACTTTTACATCATTAGTCAATCCTCTTGGTGATTGAGCATCATTCACAGAACCTTCATTCTCAGCACCATTCCAAACACCTATTTTAAAATTGGCAAGTTCTTTTGCAAGTTCGGTGTAAAGGTTATCCGCTTCTTTCTTATTAACATTACCATTCAGACGGCTTGCTGCATAACTAGCAGACTCGTTTTTCTTCCCATTATCAAGCTTGTTTCCTTGTCCATTAGTGGGTGGCGTGGTTCCTCTTCCATTAACACTAGTATTCGCATCCCTTTCTTGGAAACCAATATTCTTTATTTTATTAAAATTAATTTTTATCCCACTTGCCACAGGCTTCTTGTCTGGAAGTTTCGGTGGACACACCTCTTTCTTCGGTTCCTCCGGCTTCGCTTTTTTCTCTTCTTCCACTTTTTGTTTTTGTGAATTTTCATGAGATTTTCTTTCAAGCTCAGCAAGACGCAATAGATGTTTCAAAGGATCTGACGCAATTTCAAGTTCTGGTTTGCTCAGAACAACCGGTCTTACAAATCCTGGTGAAACTTCAAAAAGGAAAACTGGCACTTTAGGCTTTTCTCTTTCATCCACTTTTATTTCTACGTTTTCGCAAACTTCTTTATTTTCTTCCTTTAATGATGTTTTTTCTGCTTTTTTATCTTCTTTTTCTGTAGATGCCTCTACCGCAGCCGCCAACTCAACTCCAAACATCTCTGCGAACATTGTAACAATCCATCCGACAACGGCCATTTGTAACCTGAGTTTCAGATCTTGCAATGCAGTTAATCTTTCTAACGCCCTTGCAAATTCTTCTTCTGATAACTCACCACTGCCTAATTTTTCCTGCAATTCTTTTATCTCTTTGTCCAACCTCTGATTGAAACTTAAATCGCGTGCAAAAATCTTCTTGATTAACTCCTTAAGCTTGTCACGCATAAATTTAATTATCGCAGTAATCAGGTTTTTTTCTTTCTTCTCCTTGAGCATTTGGTAGATTTTCGGATCATCTACATTTACTTCAAAAAGGTTGAAGAGAGGTTCAAAGAAATTCCAGAAACCTCCGAGTACTCTGTCTTTTTCACCAGTGAAGTGATCCTCCTCATCACCTTCTCCGATATGTAGCTCTGCTTGAGATGATATTTCATCGATACAACTAGAAGCCTGACGCTCACACTCGAGCCTCCTGAGCAAATCTTGTCTGGTGAGCTCCTCTA
>NZ_LYUY01000155.1:0-1434 GCF_001675785.1 Wolbachia endosymbiont of Nomada ferruginata | reverse complement strand
CATAGATTCCGCTAACGAGTAGCGGAATGACGAATTTGTTGTTTTTCAAATTGTAGGTAAACCTAAGCCACTTTAGCTATATAGGGTCACAACGATGGATTTTTAAGATCGTTTACGGCCTTCTTAATATCTTCAGCCTTGAATATCGCCGATCCCGCAACTAAAATATCTGCACCTGCTTTTATTATATCAGCTGCGTTAAAAAAGTTAATTCCACCATCTACTGAAATTTGTGTTTTAAGGTTACGCTCTTGTATCATTTTTTTTATAGTAGATATCTTGTTCAACTGTGAATGAATGAATTCCTGTCCTCCAAAGCCAGGGTTGACTGTCATAATCAGCACAATATCTAGCTCATGTATTATGTATTCAAGCACACTTGGAGAAGTTGAAGGAACAATTGAAACTCCAACTTGAATCGGTTTTTTTTCGTCGTTTACATTTTTGTATGACTTTATCTTTCTTATCAACCTCTCAAGGTGTGTCTCTGCTTCTGCATGTACAGTGATAATATCAGCACCAGCATTTATAAAGCTTTCAATGTGGTTACCAGGAGATTTGACCATTAAATGCACATCAAAAGGAAGATTGCTATATTTACGTATTGCAGAGACAACGCTAGGACCAATTGTAATATTTGGAACGAAATTCCCATCCATAACGTCTATGTGTATGTAATCCACACCTAAATCGCTAATTTTTCTTACTTCTTCCCCTAATTTTGCAAAATCTGCTGAAAGTATAGAAGGTGCAATTTTAATACTCATGAGCTGCCTTTTTTGCTAAAAAATAACTTATTTTTAAAACTCTGTCACCCTAAGCACCATCTGAGTAGCTAGAGAAACTGAATACCGATACCGGCGACGGCTTATGCCTATTTAACTAGATCTTAAATTAGATAAAAAAAGGTAGTCTTGATAAAACTTATTTACAGCAAGTTCTTTTACATTTGGACTTTCTGTTTGTTCTTTTTTGTACCCTAATTTATAGCTTATTGAATCCTTATATGAACTGATCGTTTTGTATGCTTTGTTCATCTCTCTAGGAAAGATGCCATTAGCAATTACGACGCATAATCCTGTAGCTGTTGCAAAAGCTAGAGTGGTAAATGCTAGATTTTGTAAAAAATTCCTTCCGCTAACTTTTTTTTCCTGTATATTAGCAGAGTGCGATTTGTTTGACACTTCTTCTAGATATTCATGCCACATGTGATTGCAGTTCGTACACTTTACCTTTCTTCCAGATGCGCCAATTTGCTCGGGGGATACTAAGTAAGTTTTAGTACAACTATTACATTGTATTTTCATAACACTTACATATAAAGTAGTAACAAGCTTAAATGATACAGAGCTACAAATTTAATATCAATATATATATATAACAAATGGAAGATTTGCAACTAAAAAAAGCACAGAGTGAGATAGAAGATATTTG
>NZ_LYUY01000154.1:0-1442 GCF_001675785.1 Wolbachia endosymbiont of Nomada ferruginata | reverse complement strand
GCTAGTTAATAGGGGAAGTAACTTTTATATGATGTCAGAAATTTTATTTTTCGGAAAGAATCTTGGATAGAGAGGAAAGCTTCTACAAAAAGAAATATGTGCGCTAAGAAATACAAAATAGCAGCATTAATAGTTGCAGCGGGAGTAGGCAGTAGATGCAATTCTACGATTCCTAAGCAATATATAAAACTGGCAGGTAAATCTGTTTTATTTCATACAATTAAAAGATTTCTGGCTAACCAATATATAGATTATATAAGAATAGCAATTAATAGAGACCATGAAAGTTTCTATGAGAAAGCTATATCACTAATTACAGACACTAAATTACTAAGCCCTGTATACGGAGGAGAAAACAGGCAAAGTTCAGTTAAACTAGGGCTTGAAAGCTTACAAAAAATTAACCCAGATTTTGTAGTTATACACGATGCTTGTAGGCCTTTTGTGTCAGATGTTCTGATAGATAACTTGGTTGAATCTATGATTAATGATCAATATACAGGAGTAGTTCCAGCAATAGAAGTTGAAGACACTATGTCATTGGTGAGTAATAGTTTTATTGAATCTACGATTTCAAGAGGAAAGCTCAGAGCCATACAAACCCCTCAAATTTTTAATTTCAAAGAATTATTATCATGCCATCAATCAGTCAAAGAATTTACTGACGATTCATCACTAATGGTAGAGCACAAAAAACATGTTGCGATTATTAAAGGTGAGAAAAGCAATTTTAAGTTAACCACAAAAGAGGATATCAATATGGCAAAGCTTCTTTTTGAAGAGCCAAAATTTCGTGTCGGAGCCGGTTATGATATACATAAGTTCATTAAAGTTCAAAATGGTGCTGAAAGCTTTATAAAAATTTGCGGTGTGAAAATTGAACACAACATGGCAATAGAAGCGCACTCTGATGGTGATGTTGCAATACATGCAATCGTTGATGCAATACTCGGAGCACTAGGATGTGGCGACATAGGAGAGCATTTTCCTCCTAGTTCCTCTGAATGGAAAGATTGCAATTCATCTCACTTCCTTGACTTTGCTGCTAAAAAAGCAAAAGAAAAAGGGTACAGCGTATCTAATTTAGATATTACTATAGTTTGTGAGGAGCCTAAAATATCGCCTTACAAGGTAGAAATGAAAAAATTCATATCAAAAGCATTAGAAATTGATGATGAATTTGTAAATATCAAAGCAACCACTGCAGAAAAATTAGGTTCTCTTGGAAGAAATGAAGGAATAGCCGTACATGCTTCTGTGTTATTGCATACAAACTTTTATTGGGAATAGAAACGAAAAAACTTACTTGACACCCTTCGCCAGTCCCCTTATCATGAAACTGAAGCTATTTATTTATCTTCGCAATCTGTGCAGGTTAATGACAAAAAACTTAGGGTATTTGGCGTCTCATGTTTAATTTTTCGCACTACGTGCATCGCATG
>NZ_LYUY01000018.1:0-15081 GCF_001675785.1 Wolbachia endosymbiont of Nomada ferruginata | reverse complement strand
ACTTTTAATATGTTCCATTTTCCAGCTTTTAGTTGCTAAAATTATAACTCTTAGTTTAATAATTTTAATCTAATAAGCTTTCAGGTTAATAAAATTAAATTATTTGAGTAAATACAATACTATGTTTTTATTTGTGGGTAATAGTAAGGCTTAAAGCAAAATGTAGTACGAACGGTAGGTGGATCTAAAAGATCGAATTACAATCCTGTATACAGCATTTTGCATTATTGTTTGATTATATTTATAGGTACAAAAATGGCTAGAATAATTTTCATGGGAGTAGATGTTTCCAAGGAAGCATTGGACATCTCAATTAATGGCAAGCATACGCGCATAGCAAACGTGAGTGATGCTATATCTAAGTTTATAGAAACAAATATAGTCGATTTACCCATCAAGTTATGTGTAAACTGGTGGCTATGAAAAGCTCATTATAAAATTGTTGCAAGATAACTGTCCATAAAGCTCACCCGAATCGGGTATATGCATTTGCCAAAGCTTGCAATCATTTTGCAAAAACTGACAAGTTAGATGCTAAATTACTGGAAAAATACGCTGAATTTGTCAGTAAAGACGGTGAAGTAAAAGGATGTATAATTTCACAAAAGCAAGAGGAATTAAAGGAGCTGGGGGCAGTTGAGCGTAATTTAAATGATGCAATTCATGCAAACAAGTGTCGCCTGCAAAGTGCGACGGGAAAAGCTAGAGAATACATAGAAAGACAGATAGGGTTTGCTGAAAAACAATTGAAAGAAATTAGGCAAGACATAGAAGACGCAATAGCTGAATTGAAAGGAAAAAATGAGCTTTTAATCAGCTATAAAGGTATTGGATCAAAGACGGCGAGCGTTCTACTGACAGAGGTGCCTGAGCTTGGTAGATTAGAGAATAGAGAAATTGCATGCTTAGTTGGAGTTGCACCTAAAACTAGTGAAAGTGGAAGAAAAGTTGGCAAAGCTCAAATCAAAGGAGGCAGGTTTTATGCAAGGAAAGCACTATACATGTCAGCTCTTGTTGCTATGCGCCACAACAGAAAAATGAAAGCGTTTTATCAGCGTTTGGTTGATTCTGGCAAAGCTGCTAAGGTTGCATTAGTTGCTGTCATGAGAAAAATTATCGTTTGTTTAAATGCCATGATAAAAAATAACAACTTTTATCTTGACTCTTAAGACGGTAGATGACAGACCATTGATTGTATGGGTTCCATCTGTTATATATAATCTTTTTGAATACGAAGAAAACTGATGAATGAGTATGATATTACGGTTATAGGTAGCGGTCCTGGTGGTTATATAGCGGCAATTAGGGCGGCACAGCTTGGGTTTAAAACTGCAATTGTGGAAAAAGAAAAAAATTTAGGCGGTATATGCTTAAATTGGGGATGTATACCAACAAAATCACTGCTTAGAGCATCTGAGGTTTATAGGCTAATAAAAAGATCAAAAGAGTTTGGTATAGAAGTAAAGGGAGCGAATTTTGATATACAATCAATAGTGAAATACTCAAGAAACGTTGTTGATAAATTGTCAAGCGGTGTTGCATATTTGATGAAAAAAAATAATATCAAAGTTCATCAAGGTTTTGGTAAACTTGCAGGCAATAGTACTATAAAAGTCGTTAGCGATAAGGAAGAACAAGAAATTGTTTCCAAGCATATCATTTTAGCAACAGGCGTGAGGGCACGGAATCTGCCTGGAATAGAGGCAGATGGAGATTTAATATGGAATGCGCAGCACGCTATGACTCCAGAGAGATTACCAAAATCGCTACTAATTGTAGGGTCTGGTGCAATTGGAATAGAATTTGCAAGTTTTTATAGTACTTTGGGGGTTGATGTAACAATCATAGAGATAAAGAGCACTATTTTGCCGCTGGAGGATAAGGACATTTCAGATTTAGCACAAGAAATATTCACAAAACAGGGGATAGAAATATATACAAGCAGTAGCGTAAAAGCTCTTACTAAAAGTAAAGACTCTGCTCAAGTGCTACTAAGTAGTGGTGAGAGCAAAGAATTTGAGAGGGTGATTGTTGCGGTTGGAATTCAAGCAAATATTGAAAATATAGGTTTAGAAAATACAAAAATTAAATTAAGCCCTTCTGGCTTTATTGAAACGAATGAATGGTATGAAACTAGTGAATCAAATGTGTATGCAATAGGTGATGTAGCTGGCCCACCATGTTTAGCACATAAAGCGAGCCATGAAGCCGTGATCTGCATTGAAAAGATTGCTGGTAAAAATGCTCATGCGTTAAAAAAAGAATGCATACCAAATTGCACTTATTCTCATCCACAAATAGCGAGCATCGGCCTTACTGAGGAACAGGCAATAAAAGGTGGGTATGATATAAAAATAGGAAAATTTCACTCTAACTTTAATGGTAAGTCTGTTGCACTCAGTGAAACTGAAGGGTTAGTGAAAACGATTATAGATAAAAAAACCGGAGAAATTCTGGGTAGCCACATGATAGGTGCAGAAGTAACGGAGTTAATTAGCAATTTTGCTCTTGCAAAGCAACTAGAAGGAACAGACTTCGACATAAAATCTACGATTTTTCCTCATCCAACCATTTCAGAGATGATACATGAATCAGTGCTTGCTGCAGATGTTAAATAGTTGAACTAACGTTCCATCGTTTTAGAGTTGTCAATGTCTTGAGTAGTAGTTTGATTAGGCACTTTAGTTTCAATAGATTGATTACCACCAGCATCAGAATTCTGTAACTCTTCTTTCAATCCCTTAGCTGCTTCTTTAACTTCAAGCTTTGCCTTTGGATGAAGATCTTCTGGGCCTTTTCCTTTAGTATCCAAACCTTGTTGTAGATTAGTGCTTTTCATTTTATTATGCTGCTCGTGCTCAGGTAGGTCAACGACCGAATTGAAAAGAATTTTTATTATATTTTTTAGCAGTTCTAAAAAACCTCCGCTTCTGCCTTCTCTTTGTTCTTGAGGTTTATTTTTCTCATTAGGTTCTTTTTTACTATTACTTTTAGGCATTTTTAACTCAACTATCATAACGCTTAATAAAATTCTACGTGCAAATTGTTAAATAACAGTTAACAATCTAGGATTTATTATTTACAGATGGATATTATTTTAGCAACAGGTGGCACAGGTGGGCATATCTTTCCGGCCATAGCTTTAGCAAAAGCACTAAAGACACAAGGATACAATTGCATATTATTCACTGATAAAAAAACAAATAAAAATACCGACATAGAAAGCTACACCTTACCATTACGTAGACCAAGCAGCAACAAATTTAAGTTTTTCCTTTTCTTGATATACAGCTCTATGTTAGCACTGTATCAAGTAAGAAAATTAAAACCAAAATCGGTCATTGGTTTTGGTAGCTATGCTTCTTTTCCAACTCTTCTTGCAGCAAGAGTTCTTTCTATACCTATAATTTTACATGAACAAAACACAGTTTTAGGGAGAGTAAATAGATTCTTTTTCAAGAGTGCAAAATTAATTGCAACCAGCTTTCCGGAGACTAAATATGCAGAGGGCAATAAATGTATTTTTACAGGAAATTTTGTTGATATAAAAGCACAGAGCCATTCTAGCACTGAGAAAATCCTAAATATATTGGTCATAGCAGGCAGCCAAGGTGCAAATTTTTTTGATGATGTAGTAAGCAGCGTGATTTGTGATTTACCTATTAAAATGAAAAAGAAAATTAGAGTGACGCAGCAATGTACGAAGAAAAATGTAAACAAGGTCAAAAGTCTATACAAAAGTGAAAAGATCGATTGTGAATTGAGTGAATTTTTTGATGATATGGAGAATAGACTGGCCAATGCTCACTTGGTAATTAGCAGAGCAGGAGCAACTTCAATAGCAGAGATCACTCTTGCTAGGCGTTCTGCTATATATATTCCTTACCCTTACTCAAAAGATAATCACCAATTTTATAACGCAAAATATATTGAAGACTCGAGAGCAGCTATAATAGTTGAGCAGAATAGTGAAGCAAAAAAAAATCTAACAGAGGTACTATTTGATCTATTAAATAATTCTCAAAAATTGCGTGATATGACCAATAGTACAGAAAAAACAGGGATAAAGAATGGGACTACTGAGTTTGTTAAGGTGATTGTTCACAGGTTTAGTTGATGGCTGCTTGCTTTTTCTTCAAACACGTCCCAAAGATCCTTTTCTAGCGATATATTATACAATTTATTGATATGAACTACTCCCGTGGGTGAAGTTGTGTTAATTTCGAGCAGGAAGTCATCTATAATATCAATACCAACAAATATTAGCCCCCTTTTCTTTAATTCAGGACCAATTTTGTTACATATTTCATTGTCCCTATCGTTCATTTGAGCGGGTTCAAAACTTGCTCCAAGCCGCACATTTGTCCTGATCTCTCCACTGATTTTTGGAATTCGTTTCATTACACCAATTGGTTGGCCATAAAGTAGCAATATTCTTTTATCTTTATCTATGTTTTTACAAAATGATTGTGCAATCACAGGGCATTCGTATTTTGCTATCATGAGATCCACTACTACTTGAATACTATTCTCATCTTGTATTCTTATCACATCGTTTCCTCCATAACTATACAATGGCTTCAGAATAATATCTTGATAGTTGTAGTAGAAATCTCTAATCATTGATATATTTTCAGTAATCAAAGTTGGCGGAATTAGCTCTGGAAATAATGAAGTTATCAATTTTTCAGGACAATTTCTTATTTCTGTTGGATTGTTAATTACCAATGCGCTGGTTTTTTCTAAGATATATGTTGTTGTAATATAACGCATATCAAAGGGTGGATCCTGTCTGATAAATATGATGTCCATTTCATTCAGGTTGATTGCTACATCCTCTTGAGAGATAAAACTAAAATCATCAACGCTGACTTTCTGAGCCAGAGCAATTGGATGGTTTAGCTTTAGTGCTAAATTGTTAGGAGCATAGACAAAAACTTCGTGCTTCCTCCTTTGTGCTTCCTTTATTAGCACGAATGTAGTGTCAGTTTCAAAATTTATATTTTCATCCATCTGAAAGGCAACTTTCATTTATGTTCTCTACCTATTGTCACAATTGTACAAATGTTATAATTTGAAAGCGATTTTTGCCTAATGGCGTAACTTACTGTACCTATATCGTACATAACTCACAACTTGTTTTACTCCCTTTACTTTTCTTGCAATTGATATTACAGCTTTTAATTCCGCTTTATTTTGGGCTATACCCATCAAATAAACAACTCTATCAACCGTATTAACGCTATAATTAATTGATTTAATATTTCTTTTCCCCAGAAGTCTTGTTCTTATTTCCGCTGTTATCATGCCATCTACAGTAGTGTCTAGCATGGAAGCCATTTGTATTGGTATTACTCTTATTTCATTTATCACTTCTTTAATTTCTTTTTGCTGCCAAGCTATTTTTTCTGCTGTAAGTTGTTTTTCAGGAGTGTCAACACTTCCAATGAGCAATACTCTTCCTTCACTTACTTTAACCTTTATGGATGAAAATAGCCCATGTTTTAAGAGCCCCTTATTAATTCTGATGACCATAGTCGTATCATCAATGATATTTCCCAAGGATTTGTCCTGCATTGTTATTGCTGTTGCTGTCGCTGTAGCCACCACACCACCTATTATAAGGGTTGTGCAACCACTTTGTGTAATCAAAAAAATTGCGAGTAAGAAGCTTGTTATTAATCTCATTATTGATTTTCAGGGTTTAGAGCTTTCATTAAGAAATGTTAATAAGCTTTTTTGATTGTGTAAATACCATAAATTAAGTAAGACTTTAAACCTTGAATATTTTTAATGGAATACCTATAATAGGGTACTGAAAATTTCTTGCGGATATGGCGGAATTGGTAGACGTGCCAGGTTTAGGTCCTGGTGAGCTTGCTCGTGGGGGTTCAAGTCCCTCTATCCGCACTTTAAAGTCATGTAACTTAGGTTTTAAGGGAAAATTTATAATCACTAAATACACTTTTGTTTGTGTAAAAACCTGTTCTTAAGGATTGTGTTTAACTTAAATTCTGGTAAAATGACTCTATTAAGATATGAATTAAAATGTTAATAAATGAATTATGATGTCTAATAATATACCTCAAAATACAGTCGAAGTAAGTAGCGTATATACCTACAAAGAGCTTAGTATAGATAAACTAAAGTATGAGTATGAAATCACAGTTGGTAGTGATTATATAAAACAAAAGGTAAATTCCAGGTTGCAAGAGATAGCAGAAAATGCAAAATCACCTGGATTTAGGGCTGGAAAGATGCCCTATGACCTTGTTGTTGCAAATTATAAAAACGAGGCTTTGGAATATGTGATAAATAATACAATTGATTATTGCTCAAGTGATTTGATGAAAAAAATTGAAGTCAAGTCTCACATTTATTCTAAGGTTGATGTTATATCATTACCAGATCTGGGCAAAGAAAATGAGGAGGGCAATTTTGTATACAAGCTGTCTTTTGAGTCGATGCCTGAAGTACCGATGATAGATCTTGACAAAATAAACTTAAAGAAAATTGAAGCAAAGATTGAAGAGGAAGATATAAAAGAATTTATTGATTCTATCAAAACAAAGTTCCCCAATTTTGCCTCTGTTGATGATGCTTCTTATCAAGCGAAAGATGGGGATAAATTGATAATTGATTTTGAAGGGCGGATTAGGAATAAGCTCTTTCAAGGTGGAAGTAGCAAAGATTTTGCCGTTAATTTAGGGTCTGGCACATTTATTAATGGTTTTGAAGATCAATTAACTGGTATGAAAAAGGGAGAAACAAAGAACTTTAAGTTGAAATTTCCTGAAAATTACCAAGCCATTTCCCTTGCAGGACAGGAAGCTGATTTTTCTGTGCGAGTTAATGAGATTCAAATTGCCAAAGATTTTGAAAATGATGATGAAATAGCTAAGAGTATTGGGTTTAAAGATTATTCTTTGCTAATAAATCATGCAAAAAAAATGATTGGTGATCAGTGCACCGAAATGAGAAATCTCTTAATTAAAAAGGAGCTGTTTGATTATTTGGATGCTAATTATAGTTTTGATTTACCCACAGACATAGTAAAACAGGAGCAACAAAGAATGGAAGGAGAATTGGGTGCTCAAAATGATTCTCGTAAAGAAGCTGAAAAACGTGTAAAGCTTGCTATGTTATTTATGAAATTTAGTGCAGAACATAAAATATCATTAACTCAAAATGATGTTTTGAGTGTTATTGTAAATCAATATGTCAGTAAAGATGTGCAATTTGACAGAGTACTTAAGCATTTTGAATCAAATAAACAATTTCAAGAATTAGTTAGAGGGCAAGCGCTTGAGTATAAAGTGACAGATTATATAATAGAAAAAGTTAGTAAAGAAGAGCAGATTGTTTCTGTGAAAGAATTAAAGGAATTATTTGATAATATTTAATAGGAAAAGGTATGACTCTTATACCAATTGTAGTTGAACAAACTAGTCGCGGTGAGCGCGCTTATGACATATATTCAAGACTAGTGAAAGAAAGAATAATTTTTGTAACAGGTCCTATTGAAGACAATATGGCCAGTGTAATAGTAGCACAGCTTTTATTTTTAGAATCGGAAAATCCCGATAAAGACATTTGTATGTACATCAACTCACCAGGTGGTGTTGTAACTGCTGGTTTGTCGATCTACGATACAATGCAGTATATAAACCCAGACGTTTCAACTTTATGTATAGGTCAAGCTGCATCTATGGGTTCTTTATTGCTTGCAGCTGGTACGAAAGGTAAGCGCTACTCTCTACCTCATTCAAGAATTATGATACATCAGCCATCTGGTGGTTATCATGGTCAAGCAACTGATATAGAAATACATGCTAATGAAATTTTGCGGGTTAAGAAAAAACTAAATCAAATTTATGAAAAACATACTGGAAATTCACTGAAGAAAATTGAAGGAATGATGGAAAGAGATAAATTCATGGATCCTGAAGAAGCAAGGAAAATTGGCTTAATTGACAGGGTGATAGCTGAGCGTACAGATATTGAAATTGAAAATATTAAAGTTAAACAAAAGGTGGGTTAATGGATAACAATAATGATTTACACTACTGTTCTTTTTGCAACAAGGCGCAAGATGAAGTAGATAAATTGATTACTAACTCTTCGGATGGTTTAAAGGTGTTTATTTGTAATGAGTGCATAGAATTATCCCATAAAGCAATAAGTCAAAAGAAAGATAGATCTTTTAATTCAGATCGTATATCTGATATGAAGCTATTACTAAAGAAACCTGAGGATATAAAAAACTTTCTCAGCAAGCATGTTGTAGGTCAAGAACACGCGCAACACGTTTTATCTGTAGCTATGTATAACCATTGTCAATCCATGGTACAATTTCATGCTATAAGTGATATTGAAATCGAGAAGTCAAATATAATGCTTATTGGTCCCACTGGTTCTGGTAAGACTTTGCTAGCCAAAACACTTGCTAAAGTTTCAGATGTGCCATTTGCTATGGCTGATGCGACAACTTTAACTGAGGCAGGTTATGTGGGTGATGATGTAGAAAGCGTGTTGTCGCGTTTATTACAAGCTGCAAATTATGACGTTGTAAAAGCACAGCGTGGTATAGTGTTTATAGATGAAATAGACAAGATTACAAGAAAATCTGAAAGCACTTCAATAACCCGTGACGTTTCAGGTGAAGGGGTCCAGCAAGCTCTGCTTAAGATTATGGAGGGTACAGTTGCTTATGTTCCGCCACAAGGAGGGCGAAAACACCCACAACGAGAGTTTATACAAGTGGATACTAGTAACATACTGTTTATTTGTGGAGGAGCTTTTGAAGGCCTCGATAAAATTATTGAAGCGAGAAAAAAGGGAACGTCAGTTGGCTTTGGAGCAGATATAAGTCAGTCTAAAGAGCAAAAGAAAAAGAATGCTTTACATGATGTTCAACCTGAAGATTTAATCAAATTCGGTTTAATACCCGAATTTGTAGGGCGGGTTCCAATAACTGCTGTTTTAGATGAGCTGGATCATGAAGATTTAATACATGTGTTGACAGAGCCAAGGAATGCACTAATAAAACAGTACAAAGCATTGCTTGCGTTTAGCAAAGTAAACCTTGAGTTTTCAGATGAAGCAATATCAGCTATTGCTAAAAAGGCTATAAGCTACAAAACAGGTGCAAGAATGTTACGTGCTATCTTGGAGTCACTTTTGCTTGACATTATGTATACATCTGGAAACGGAGGCTTTGAAGGTAGCACTATAGTAATCACTAAGAAAATGGTAGAATTAGGAAAAGCAACGGTTAATCATAATAACAATGGCAATGTTATAACGGTTAATGATTAATTTGAGGCATATATTATGAACATTGAACGTGCTGTAAGCTCTAGTTTTACTGCATTGCCAGTATTACCTTTAAGAGATGTAGTAATTTTTCCAAATATAATGGTGCCTTTATTCATAGGCAGAGAAAAATCTGTTAATGCACTAGAGTATGCAATAAGTAGTAGTAATCACCAAAATGAGATTTTTCTTGTAGCACAGAAAGATGGCTCTGTTGATAATCCAGAGCCTGAAGATCTTTATGGAGTAGGTGTGTTAGCAAGCATTGTACAACCGTTAATAAAATTACCTGACAATGCAGTAAAAGTTATAATCCGGGGGATAAGAAGGGGAAGAGTTGTAGAATATATTAGCTCTCATACTTTATTACAAGCCAGGGTAGAGTTAGACAATTATTATAAAGAAGATGAAGACAATATTGATTTAGAAGCTTTAAGGCGGTCTGTTGTAGACGCGTTCGATAGCTGGTGTAAGCTAAACAAGAAAAATCAACCCGAGGTTGCCATTAACTCCATTGATCAAATCAAAGAAGTTGATCAACTTGTAGACACGGTAGCTTCACATTTAAATATAAAAGTATCAGATAAACAAAGTATACTTGAGGCTTATGACCCAGAAGAGCGTTTAAAAAAAGCTTTTGCTTTTATTGAGAGAGAAATGAGTATTTTGAACGCACAAAACCGTTTATATAAGACAATTAAATCGCAAGTTGAAAGCACTCAGAAAGTTTACTACCTTAACGAGCAATTGAAAGCTATACAGAAAGAATTAGGCGAATTTGAGAATGGTGATGAAGGGAATATGCTCAATGAATTTGAAAAAAAGATAAATGAAACAAAGCTTTCTCAGGAAGCAAGAGAGAAAGCTATAACTGATTTGAAGAGATACAAGAAAATGAATCCCATTTCTCCTGAAGCTACAGTTATATCTAGTTACTTGCATTGGTTGCTTGAGTTGCCATGGGGAAAGTACAAAGATGCAAAAATTAACTTAAATGCAGCTAAGAAAATCTTAGATGAAAATCATTATGGCATAGAGAAAGTAAAAGATAGAATAATAGAATTTTTAGCGGTATTAAAAAGAGTAAAAGAGATAAAAGGTCCTATACTTTGCTTAGTTGGACCGCCAGGTGTTGGTAAAACTTCTTTAGCTAAGTCTATGGCAAGAGCAGTAGGAAGAGATTTTGTTCGCATAGCTCTTGGTGGTGTGCGTGATGAGTCTGAGATACGAGGGCATAGGAAAACTTATATTGGCTCAATGCCTGGTAAAATCATTCAACACATGAAAAAAGCTAATTCATGCAACCCGCTTTTTCTGCTTGATGAAATAGATAAGATGGGTTCTGATTCGCGTGGCGATCCTGCATCTGCATTACTTGAGGTTTTAGATACTGAGCACAATAAACACTTTACGGATCATTACTTGGAAGTTGAGTTTGATCTTTCAAGTGTAATGTTTGTAGCTACGGCAAACAGCTTAAATTTACCACATCCTTTGCGTGATAGGATGGAAATTATACAATTGTCCGGGTATACTGAAGATGAAAAAATCAGTATTGCTACACACCACCTTATTCCGAAGTTAAAGAAGGAGCATGGTTTGTATCAGAAGGAATGGGACATAACTAATGAGGCGTTATACGAGTTGATACGTTTATATACACGTGAAAGTGGTGTGCGGAGTATGGAAAGGGAGCTTGCAAAGCTCATGAGAAAGGCAGTTAAAGAAATATTGACTGATAAAAATAAGAAAATATCCGTAGGGGTTGACAATTTACAAGATTATTTAGGGGTACGTAAATATACCTTTGGCATTGCGGAAAATGAGAGTTTAGTAGGAATAGTAACTGGGCTCGCCTATACTGAAACAGGTGGTGATATTTTGATGATAGAATCAGTCCTAATTCCGGGCAAGGGAGAAATAAAATACACAGGAAAGCTTGGAGAGGTTATGCAAGAATCTATAAAAGCTGCGTATAGTTATATTCGATCAAATTGTTTGTTTTTTGGTATAAAGCCCGAAAAATTCCAAAATAATGATATACATTTACATGTACCTGAGGGTGCGGTACCAAAAGATGGCCCTTCTGCTGGCGGCGCGGTATGTACGTCTATTGTTTCTCTTATGACGAATATACCAGTTAACAAAAATGTTGCTATGACAGGCGAAGTGACATTGCGTGGTAGAGTTTTAGCTATTGGGGGCTTAAGAGAAAAATTGCTTGCAGCGCTCAGAGGATCAATCAAAACTGTGATTATACCAAGTGAAAATGAGAAAGATATGCAAGAGATTCCGGCAAGCATCAAAGAGGGGATCAACGTAGTTTTTGCTAAGAATATTGATGAAGTTATGAAAGTTGCTTTAATGCACCCTACTACTCCAATTGATGGTGATGATAATCAAAATAGTGTGCCTTCCTCTATAGAAAGTAAAGATGATACTTTTCCTATGTCGGAAACATTGAAGCATTAGATTAAAAAAATATTATCAATCTCCATTTCTCTTTTATCCGGCAAAAATCCACCAACTTGCGCATTCCATAGGGCCTTATACATTCCGTTTTTATCGAGAAGTTCCTGATGCGTGCCATCTTCTAAAATCTTACCTTGATCAAACACTAAAATGCGATCCATATGCAAAAGCGTAGATAGGCGGTGGGCTATTACTATTGTAGTTTTATCTTGCATCAACTCCCATAGAGATTCTTGAATATTACTTTCAGTCACAGAATCAAGTTGTGATGTTGCTTCATCCAGAATTAATATAGGAGCATCTTTTAAAATAGCTCTTGCAATTGCAATACGCTGCCTCTGTCCTCCTGAAAGTTTTACACCTCTTTCTCCAACGAGAGACTCATAACCTTAGGGTAATTTTGAAATAAACTCATGAGCATGTGCTTTTTTTGCCGCTTCAATTACTTCATCATCGCTAGCATCTGTTTTTCCATAGCGAATGTTTTCCATCAGAGTTCTATGAAAAAGTGATGGATCTTGTGGAATCATGCCAATATTTTTGTGTAAAGAATCCTGGGTTACATTGCGAATATCTTGTCCATCAATTAAAATTTTTCCAGATTGTACATCATAAAGCCTAAGAATCAGGTTTACAAATGTTGATTTACCAGCACCTGAATAACCAACAAGTCCTACTTTTTGACCAGACTTAGTTATTATGGATTTGTCTTCAAATATTGGTTCTGCATCTTTATAATGAAAATGAACTTTATCAAAACTAATTTTCCCCTTTTGAACGACCAGATCTGCTGCATTTAGCTGATCTTGGATTTCAGGGATTGAAGTAATTGTTCTCAAAGCTTGAGTAATCCTTCCCCATGACTTAGAGAATTGTGAGAAATCTTTAGCTATCATCCAAAGAAAATTAGCTATTGCTATATTAACAGTAAGAACAAAAGCAAAATCTCCAGCAGTAATTGACCCTTGCCCTCTTCCTTTAATTAGGAAATATAAATTAAGTATTTGCATGATTAGAAATAAGAAGCCATAGAAAGTAAAAATCCACGTATACAGCCACTGAAGTCTTTGCTCTGCTTTAACAGCCTCGCTATGAGTAGCTCGCAAAGATAATCTTTCTTGGTATTTGCTGGCAAATAACCTTACAGACATGATATTTGAGAAGACATCTACCATTTTACCAGTAATGCTTGAGCCAAGCTCTGACCATGCATCTGCAAGACGCGTTACCTTTCCTGCAAGTAAGAGGGAAGACAGAACAAATAATGTAGACCAAGTCAACATCAATAAAGCAAAATTAATATTTACTTGCCATAAAAAGTAAATTGCGATACTAAGCGCTAATGCACGACCCATGACCCTGTCAGCCATAATTTGCATGATATCTGGAATATAATTTGTCAAATCATTAACCTTGTTAGCAAGACTGCCGGAGAAGTTATTTTGATAGTAGCTATTATCCTGATTTAATAATATGGCAATACTCGATTCAACAATGTTTTTACGGAGATTAGGGATCATCTTAATTTCAAAAAAATAGTTGTATAATCTATTCATACACTCAAGTAAAAATAGTATTAGTACATAGGATATAGCAGGAGTTGCTATGCTACGAAAAAGATCATCTGCACTGATACGATCTATAATAACTTTTATTAAATATGGATTAAAGGAAATATCGATAGCCCAGACTAATGCTGTCAGTAATACTATCCCAATATGAAACAGAAATGGACGCAGCATTTTCAAGATGAAAGATACAACCTGCTTTGTTGTTATGTCATTCATATTTTTTACTTATTCTATCTCCCAGTTTTATTCAAGTAGATGATATATTATAATAGTCCTTTTCATGGAAACCTTTTCTGGTAGATTGCTTTCTAGAAAAACCTTGGTCAAGGTGCTAACTGTGGTTTATAATAATATAAATTATATCATAGTTGATAGCGTTTATCAGAGCTGGAGTAGAGGTATGTTTTATCTTACAAATTTTTTGCCTATTTTACTGTTCCTATTTCTTTTTGTAGGAAGTGGTATATATTTTACTGTTCTTGGCGTGTTAAATGCTTTTTATCAGTTATCTCCACTGGTAGCCATTGCTCCTGCCATAGCTCTGGGCTGGGTTTTATACAAGGGCAATACTGAAGAAAAAATGTATGCCTTTCTAGATGGGGTAAGAGATCGTAATATTATCACTATGTGCATCATTTTTTTACTTGCAGGTGCATTCAGTGAAGTAACTAAAGCAATCGGTAGTGCTGATGCCACAGTTAATTTGGCTCTTTCATTTATACCAACACAATTTTTACTCATAGGATTATTTTTTGTAGCAGCTTTCATCTCCACTGCTATTGGTACATCAATGGGCACCATTGCAACAATTGCTCCTATTGCAGTTGAACTGACACAAGCTGGGATTTCTCCTTCCTTAGGAGTTGCAACTGTTGTAGGAGGAGCAATGTTTGGCGACAATTTATCTATTATCTCTGATACTACAATTGCATCTGTGATGTCTCAAAAGGCTGATATAAAGAAAAAATTAAAACTGAATGCAAAAGTGGCACTAATTGCTTCTATATTCACAATAATTATATTATTTTATAGCTCAAGCAATAGTGCTGCTATTTCAGTTAAGGAGTATTCTTTATTGCTTGTGACTCCTTACATAATACTTATATTGCTTGCAAACTTTGGAATTAATGTATTTACGGCATTGGTTTTAAGCATAACTTTTGCTGGAATCATTGGATTTATAAATAACAACAATTATGGTTTATTGTTTTTAAGCCAAAATATCACTAAGGGGTTTATGAGTATGCATGAAATTATGCTACTGTCATTAATGGTTGGCGGGCTTTCAGGACTGGTAGGTAAAAATTCTAAGGAGTTTGCAGATAAACTTTCATCTTGGGTTATGATACAACGTGGTGGACAAAAAACAGCGCAGTTATTTATTGCAAAAATAGTCAGTATATTTGATATTTTACTTGCAAATAATACCATCGCTATAATTTTTAGCGGTGAAATTGCTAGAGATATTGCTAAGAAATATGAAATACCGCCTCACTATAGTGCAGCATGGCTAAGCATATTTTCTTGTGTATTTCAAGGATTAATACCGTATGGCGCTCAATTGCTTTTGGCTAGCACTATTGCTGGAGTTTCACCTTTGGCAGTCGTGCCACACGTATACTATTGCTATGTTTTAGGTATTAGAGGTTGTCCACAAACCAAGGAATACGTAGTATATAAAGAAAGAATATTGAGGTAAGAGATGAGGAAAAAATATCCAACA
>NZ_LYUY01000153.1:0-1493 GCF_001675785.1 Wolbachia endosymbiont of Nomada ferruginata | reverse complement strand
TTAGTTATAGATTCTTTATTGATGGCCGTTGATAAACGCAAACCCGATAAAAATCTGCTGTTACATAGCGATCAAGGGTCAGAGTATACCTCTCAAAATTACCAATTTCTATTGAATACAAAAAACATCATTTCCAGCATAAGCCATAAGGGCTGTTGTTACGATAACTCTGTTGCAGAAAAGTTCACTTAAAAGGGAGCTGCTTATTGAGAAGGTGTCCAGTTAAGTCCTCCTGGTGTAGCCTGTGCATTACAAGAACGATGACTCCTTTTTTTCTATCGTTCAGCCTGGTTACTAAAGTCTGATCAAACCAGTTTGTGGCACGCTTTCTAAGCGTTTCACTCAAAGCTTGAGCAGAACTGAGCGGATCGTCCACAATGATAAAATCACCACCTTCACCAGTTAGTGTTCCACCAACTGATGTTGCGATTCTGTATCCTCTCTGCACTGTTTGAAATTTATATTTGGTATTCTGGTCTTTGGATAGTTCTATCTCTGGAAATAGCGCTCTATACCAACTAGACTGCATCACGCACCTGGTGTCGAGCGAGTGCTTTTCGCTGAGCCGCTGAGAATAACTTGCAACTATTATTCTCGCAGTTGGTTGGTTTCCCAGTATCCATGCGGGCCACGCAACGCTTATGCACATGGACTTCATCGAGCGCGGAGGCATATTGAATATTATTCGTTTCACTTCACCAGCGCTCGCCGCTTCCAGCCTATCTGCTATGACTTTTATATACTGATAATCGTTATACTCACACCCCGGCACTACCGTTTGAAAGCACAGTTCAATGAATTTTAGAAAGTTCATGATATAATGTTGAAACCAGCGCGTAACGCTGGGATGACAAAAAAAGGAGCACTGGAATGACACCCTACTTAACCGTCATACCGCGATTCATTCGCGGTATCTCTTAACATAGATCCCGCTAACACGTAGCGGGATACTTAACCATCATTACACCGTCATACCGCGATTCATTCGCGGTATCTCTTAACATAGATCCCCTACTATACCTTAACATAGATCCCGCTAACAAGCAGCGGGATGACGAATTACTTAACCATCATTACACCGTCATACCGCGATTCATTCGCGGTATCTCTTAACATAGATCCCGCTAACACGTAGCGGGATGACGAATTACTTAACCATCATTACACCGTCATACCGCGATTCATTCGCGGTATCTCTTAACATAGATCCCCCTACTATACCTTAACATAGATCCCGCTAACAAGCAGCGGGATGACGAATTACTTAACCATCATCTACACCGTCATACCGCGATTCATTCGCGGTATCTCAAAGCATAGATCCCGCTAACACGTAGCGGGATGACGGTTGTTGTTTAGCTATAAATATTAAGAAATTTACCAAATGAAAAAAAAGGCAAAAGAAGCCCTGGGGTTATTATCCGCTTTAAAATATTGGCGTTTTTTATGTTTTAAACGCTTGACAAGCGAGATTCAGCCGCTTTTAATTGCAA
>NZ_LYUY01000152.1:0-1523 GCF_001675785.1 Wolbachia endosymbiont of Nomada ferruginata | reverse complement strand
CATACTTGAAAGTATAATGTAAGTAATTAGCCAACCATGGGGCTTCTTTTGCCTTTTTTTTTATTTAGTAAATTTCTTAATATTTATAGCTAAGAGAGCCCAAGAGAGGTGTCATTCCAGCGCGTGACGCTGGAATCCCAAAAAAAGGATGATGTCATCCCAGTGCTTGACACTGGGATCCAGAAAACTTAACTTTAAATAAGTGGCTGCATAATAAAGACTAGATCCCAGTGTCACGCACTGGGATGACAGGAGAAGAAGGCTACTCGGATGACATGGCTAAAAGAGCCCAAGAGAGGTGTCATTCCAGTCTGGGATCTAGAAAAAAAGAAGCTGGATCCCAGTGTCTGGGCACTGGGATGACAAAAAAGGGGCTACTCGGATGACACCGTCATAAAGGAACCAGTGTCAGCTACTTTCATGACACCATCTGCCACCTGCAAATTGCAATGTTCGTACAGTTGTGCTAGTAACGCTAATGTGGAAAGTGTTGAGGATAGGCAACAAAAATGCTTATATAAAAAATTATTGCTCAAAACGGGAAAACCATGAACAAAGAGCATAACTAAACTACTAATGACTGCTGAGTGAACTCAATATCCAATATAGACTGCTTAGTCTTTAATACAGGCTCTTTACCACGAATAATGCATTGATAAATAACTGCCAACTCTTTTTTTGAGCATTCTTTTTCTAAGAACCTAAAAGCAGATGCAGCAAGATATTCTCTATTTTCTTCAAATGCTAACCAGTAACGGTCTTCTTGCTCACATACAAAACCTGTTGTGTTAGAACCAGCAAAAATATCTAAAACAACATCTCCCGGTTGTGTTAAAAACCGAATAAAAAATTGAGGTAATTTAGCAGGGAATCTAGCTGGATGTTGTTTTATACCTAGTTCCTTACATGCAGCAAGATACCGTCTATTAGACTCTGAATTGGGAATCTGCAAAAGATTTGATGGCTCCATCATCTTTACCAAAGCTACTACCAATATTATGTCCTGATGGTCGTTCTTTTGGAGTATAATAAGCCTCTGGATTCTCGATAAGTTTTTTCATGCGGCCACTGTATTCCACTAGCACCTTTGTGACATCTGCTTTAGGCCACTCAGTTTTGCTATACTGTATTAACAGAATCTTTTGCTCTGATTTTTCTCTTATTTACCCATTCAATTGGACTTGGCAATTTAGAAGGGTTATACCAATAGAAATCTTCTGCAAGGAAGAAGCCTATATCATCACAGAAATGCATAAGCACTCTAAAATTATATAAACTTCTGGATGGCACGCCTTTTTCATAAGCTCCACCTAGATCAAGTACAAAACTGCCTGTATCTTTGAGTTTGCTATGTACTAATTTTGCAAATTGACCAAGCCAGGCAACATATTCGGCTTGGGATTCATTTCCGTATTCTTTTTTTCTTTGCAAAGCAAACGGTGGACTGGTTATTAGAGGTTGTCCACAAACCAGTAAATCAAGCATATTCCCTACTTAACATAACTTTACTCATAGCCAGATAT
>NZ_LYUY01000151.1:0-1569 GCF_001675785.1 Wolbachia endosymbiont of Nomada ferruginata | reverse complement strand
AAGTTTCATATATCTGGCTATGAGTAAAGTTATGTTAAGTAGGGAATATGCTTGATTTACTGGTTTGTGGACAACCTCTTATTGCAGTGTTATACATTGTATTGAACAAAATTGAGAAAAAAGATTGTGCTTAATATACAAGACAACGCTCCGCTCTGTAGAAAATGGATGTTCTTGGCAGTATGTGCTCTTGCTTGCTCTGGGTTACTGTCAATAATTGTTATTTTTCTACGATTGCCTTTTATCTCTTCTCTTATTCCTTCTGCACAATATATTTTTGATAATGCGCTGGTGATACACGTGAACTTGTCAATTTTAGCGTGGATGTGCTCTATAATATCTCTGCTCTTTATCATAAACCTACAAAATACCAATAGTTGGTTTAACTTTTCATGGGTTCTATCAACCCTTTCGATGCTGCTCATGTTTATATCCGCATTCGTTCCAAACACTGAAGTTATCAAAAATAACTATATTCCCGTGTTACAAAACAAATTATTTTTGTTTGGACTCAGTTTGTTTATTGCCAGTATATTAGTAAATACAATGCTAGCATACACATCAAAAAAAGAGGTTTCATATCTCTCTGTGGGGCAAATTGGGCTGGTTATTATACTTGTATCGTCATTTCTTTGCTTTGTTTTAGCATATAATAATATGCCTCCAGGTCTATATCACTCAGATAATAATTTATTTTACGAATATCTCTTTTGGGGAGCTGGACATTTATTGCAGTTTGCTTTTACTCAAGGAATGTTTTTAGTGTATTTAATAATCAGTGATGTTAGTTTAGCGTCAAACAGTAAAATTACTATTTTACCACTATTTATAAACACAATTTTAGCTGTAGGCGCACCGTTTATATATTTTGTTTGTCCAGTTGATAGTGCCAAGTTAATACAGTTTTTTACTTGGCATATGAGGATTGCTGGAGCAGTTTTGCCGTGCTTTTTGATAATATTAGTGTGCTACAACATCAGAACTTTTATTAATGATAAAAGCAACTATTTATTACATTCATTTTTGTTGTTCACTTATGGAGATGTGCTCGGAGTGTTGACTATTGAAGGTAATGTCACGATTCCCGCTCATTACCATGGTTCTGTAGTTGGTATCACTATAGCTTTTATGAATTTTGTCTACTGGATGTTACCTAAATTAAACTTTAAAGAGATAAAAAGTTCCATGGTAAGATTACAGATTTATGCCTACAGTATAGGGCATTTTCTCCATATCACTGGCCTTGTGTGGCTTGGTGGATATGGTGCTTTAAGGAAGGTTGCAGATCTGCCAAGTATTTCGTCAATGTTAGCACGCACGTGCTTCATTATAGGTGGCGCTATATCAGTTGTTGGTGGAATGTTGTTCGTAATAATTGTGCTTTTACATCTGTTAAAAGGCAAAGCGCGTACCAACTGACCCATAGAAACAAAAAACTTACTTGACAAACTCCGCCAGCGCCCTTATCATGGTACTGAAGCTATTTATTTATCTTCATCTGTGCAGATTAAACAGCAAGAAAACAACGTAGTTGGCGTCTTATTTTTAATTTTTTGCACTATGTGCACC
>NZ_LYUY01000017.1:0-15590 GCF_001675785.1 Wolbachia endosymbiont of Nomada ferruginata | reverse complement strand
GAAAGTTTCATATATCTGGCTATGAGTAAAGTTATGTTAAGTAGGGAATATGCTTGATTTACTGGTTTGTGGACAACCTCTAAAGGCTTTTTCTGGATTGATTTTCCTCAAAATACTAATAGCTTTTCTAATCGCTTTTTCTCTCTTTTTATTATCTTGCTTTTCATTTAATATTAGATGTTCAGTTTTGGTAAAAGCATTACCTTGATCACTCTTTGCAATGTTACAAACGATGTTTTTTACAACTTTTTCGGTTGCTGCATAATCTATTTCTTTTGCAAAGCAGTCAACAAATGATTGCCAAACTTTTTTATTAACAAGCTTACTTGTCTTATTTTCAAAATCTTCTATATCTTTTATATCTTTGAATCCCAAAATAGTATAGAGATTTTTTTCGATTATTGGTTCGGCATGTTGTTTTGCCACTTTACCTTTTATATTAAATGGAAATTTACTAATCTTAGTTGTACCCACAATGTTACCTCAATATTAACGCTATCTATAAAAGTATAAAGACTTAATATTTAATTTTTAATTAATAGTAGCACAGCTAACTACGGGCTAGCATCAATAGCAAGCGTCAATTAACACTTTAACTTCTTACTTGTCATCAGTAATATTGTTTATATAAAAACTATAATTTTTTATGCCTGAACTTGGGAATATATTGCTATTGCTAGCCTGCTTATTGTCTTTGACATATTTGTTTTTACCGCTTAGTTCTTGTCGGTTTATTACCACTGCCATATTTTTTTGTGTATCAGCGTCAATGGCTATTTTGATCTACTGCCACATTACAAATGATTTCTCACTCGAAAACGTATATTACCACTCACACACAACAAAACCTTTGATCTATAAGATTTGTGGTGTTTGGGGAAATAAAGAAGGGTCCATGTTGCTTTGGGCATTAGTGCTTGTCATGTATTTATTACTAATGGATATTTATATACCTTCTGTCATCCCAGTTTCCCCCTCTGTCATCCCAGCCTCTTCTTCTGTCATCCCAGTGCCTAGACACTGGGATCCAGACAATTTAATTGCAAATGAGTACATCAAATGGCAGTGTAATAAAAACTGGATTCCAGTGTCAAGCACTGGAATGACACCAGAACGAACTAATGGTAGTAAATTAAAAAAAATATCTCTTATCACTCATGGGCTGATTTGCTTTTGTTTTTTACTGTTCACTTTAATTGAATCCAGCCCCTTCACTAAAATGCCAGGCATTGAAACAGATGGATTGGGTTTTAATCCGATATTGCAGGATATAGGCCTTGCTATTCATCCACCGATATTATATTTGGGGTACCTTGGATTTAGCGTTCCTTTTTCGCTCTCTATAGCTGGATTAATTTTAAATACTGAAGGAAATGTTTGGGCTAAAATTGTCAGGCCTTGGGTACTTATTTCTTGGTCGCTGCTCACTTTGGGCATCAGCTTAGGTAGCTGGTGGGCATATCGCGAACTTGGGTGGGGTGGATTTTGGTTTTGGGATCCAGTGGAAAATGTTTCTCTGATGCCGTGGCTAATTGCAGTAGCGCTGACACATTTGTTGCTCGTTGTACGAAATTTCAATACTTTAAGGAATTTCGCTATTTTACTTACGCTTACAACTTTTGTCTTGAGTGTAACTGGAACATTTCTAGTCCGCTCAGGAATACTCACTTCAGTGCACACGTTTGCAGATGACCCAAGATATGGACTATATATATTAGCTCTACTTGGTGTAATTACAGTCAGTAGCTTAGTAATATTTGTAGTGTTTACGAGAAAAAATCACACATCTGCAATGTCATTCCAGTGCGTGACACTGGAATCTGAAAAGAAACTTGCTACTCAAGTGACAGAGGGTAGAAGATTCTTTTCACGCCTTACGATGATGCTGATGAACAATTTATTATTTATCACTGCCTTTTTCATTGTGTTCGTTGGCACTTTATACCCTACAGTGCTTGAGTATTTAACCGGTGAATTAATTTCAGTTGGAGCACCATATTACAATTCTTTATTTAATCCTATTGCACTCACTATTCTAGTGCTCACCATGATCGGGCAATACTGTAGTTGGCGGGGAAATAGTCTATTGCCAATATTCCGTGAATACAGATTCTCATTCTGTAGTGCTGCAGCTATTTTGCCGTTTATCTTTCACATGGAGCTAATGATTGTGCTATCAATTACCATCTCCATAGCATTATTAATCTTTGTTTTAGAAGCATATAGTAAAAGAATTTGTTTATTTAAGGTAGCATTTGGTGAATCAATTTTATTAGCAAGAAGAGTTTCTAAATCCTACTATGCAATGATGGCAGCTCATGCTGGAGTGGCAATTCTAGTGTTTGGTATAACTTATTCAGTTGGTTGGCAGGAGAAAAAAGAAAATTACTTAAAAATAGGGGATAGCATAACAGTCAATAAATTTAAAGTTACTTTACGAAATATTGAGCTAATAAAAGAAAAAAATTTCCATGCAGTAAGAGGAACAATGGATATCAGGAATTTGTTGAATAACAAGATATTGGGTGAGATAACTCCTGAATATAGATTTTACCTTGTGGAAGGTCAGAAAAATGTTGAAAGCAGTATCTACCACAATTTATTTTCTGATATTTATGTTGTAATCGGTGAGATTGATAAGAGTAAGAGCAAAATCGCAGCCAAAGTGCACTATAAACCTGGAATGTCTATAATCTGGCTTGGATCCTTCCTCATCGCTTTTGGCTCGCTCCTTGCCGCTTTTCCTTCTAGTGGACGAGCAAGGGTTGTCTAGCTGTCGTGGATTTATTAACAACGCTCCTAGGTCCAGAGTGCAACGTATGAGAAATTACCGAGCTATAGATACTGATTTGCAAAGGTTAGAACCAAAGAAAGTTATATTTTTTTATTGACAGACCTATATATTACGATATTCACTAAGGGATTAGTGAGTAATGGTTATACAATATGAATGGTGGGGTATCAGGCAAGGAAAAAGTTATACGCACTGCTTTCAATTTTAAGGACCTTTGCAGCGAGTGGCGTCAAACTCTTGAAAGTAATGCACAAACTCCTCTACAGCACTCCGATGATTCTTGTACAAGTGATAACAGTAATAATCATAGTCAAGTGCTTTTCACTACGTACCGTTCTAATCAACAGTATAACCCTTCCAACTATGATTCGTCGAGCGAAATAGATGAACACGATATAGAAACTCAAAAGATTGAAGAAGGTGATGGCCATGATTCAGGTATTAGTTCCGATGATGAGGATGACCGGACAACTTATACAGCAGTACAATTAACTAATGATTCTCTTGATAGCCAAAGATATACAGGAATATATATTCCAACAACAACTGATGGTTGGGTAGGTGAAAATAATCATCAGACTGGTTTATCAGGTAATTTGCCAGACGGAAGTAATAATCCACAAATTTTTGAAAGTACTGATTCAGTAGAGCATAATTCTACCTGCAATGATCATGTAATTTGTGATTCAGGTCACAATTCTGACGATGAGGATCAGATTCCAGAGGACTTTCCTTCAAGGAAACGAGTACGATCGATTGAAATTGATCAGTTTGAACCGTTGTACAAGAAGAGGAAAATAGAAGCACAAAATAATCAAAAATATACAGAAAATGTATGTAATCCAACAAATGGTGGTTTGTTAGGTGAAAGTGATAATCAACAGATTTCTGAAGATACAGAAATAACTTCTGATTGTAATCCAGATGATTCAGATCCAAAAGGGAACGAGGGCTATGGTTCAGATGGTTCTTGTGAAAGTAAAGAAAATTTGACAAAGGGCGCTGACGGTAGTAATCAGACTTTTGAAGGTGAACAGAAAAGCTCAGAATTTCCGAAAGTTGACAATTGGTCAGATAGTGATGGGAACTCAGAAGATAGTTCGGACTGTGGTGATGATGATGTTGGTCATTATGATACAGATTGTGGTAAACGCTACAGTCATCTGAGTTTTCATGATGAAAACACAAACATAATAAAAGAAGATTCTTTTTCTTTAGCCCAAATAGAACTGAATAAAGCAGAAGAGGAAAAGTATGAAAGTATTTGGCAAGAAATGGATAAAATCCTTAGTGATTCAGATGAAGCTGGTGAATGTGAAGAAGATGATATTGGGGAGTTGAAAGGGAGACTTGATGAAGTTATAAGCCAAGCACTGGAACAAGGAATTATGTTCACTTTTCCATATAAAGACGGCGAGTCCTTTGTAGACCATATAATTAATACAATACAAGCACGATATTGGGTCGATTCTACTGAGAATTTTAGACTTCTAGAGGAGAAAAAGATATTACAAGTAATATCGGAGGGTGCAACTTTAAATAAATTTACTAAAGAGAATCACGATAATTATGTAAATTGTATTTACAGAGAAAAAGAGATTTTAAGTCAAAGGAATAAAAATATTTTAGGACTTAATAATTTAGCATATGAAAGTATTGTAAACAAAAGCAAGCAGACTCAAAATGTATTAGGAGTAGACAAGGATAATAGATATTTTTGTATAGAGTACTCGCAAGATAGTATTGTTGAAGTTGCAGAAATCCTAAACAATGAAAAAGTCAAAGACTTAAATTTAAGAGTTGGCATTCTCAAAATTGGAGAAAGTATAGTAAGAGTTGAAAATGTAGAAGAAATAGGGGGAAAAAGAAATTACATGGATGTCTCAAAAGGTGGTATTGAAATGTCTTTTACCACTGAGGTAGGAGAGATAAGTATTTATCTAAGTCCTAGTGAGAAAGACAGCAATAAAATAAAAGTGGAGATTGATGGGGAAAACAGAGCAAGGCTTAATGAGTTAAAAGATAAGGGAAAAAGTTTAGGGGAAAACTGTCTTTTAGGAGGAAAAAGTGTTGAGGAAGCTGTAGAGCATAAAAGTTTTGAAAGATATGGCAGTGTACCTAACACTGCTATGAAGGAACCTAGCTTAGGTTGCGTTGCTAACATAGCAAAGGCGGGATGAACTTGCAGAGATAAAATGATGGGCCAAATTGGCGGTATTTTGCTCTTGTCATGTACTTCAAAATTGCAAAGTTTGCACTAGATAGAACTTAATTGACAGACAAGAATCAACTGACAGAAAAATTTACATAGTCAAACAACCACAAAATAAACTAGTGAATTTTTTGAAAAGTATATAAAATTCAAGTTTAAGTAAATAGCATGGCACTTAGACTCATTCCAGATAACCTCAATATCAAGTTTAGTAAATATAGGGATTTGACTGCACTCGTTAGCATTATTCTTATCATCTTTTCAATGCTCACTGTTGTGCTGCGTGGAGTGAACTTAGGCATAGACTTTGCAGGCGGAATTTTGATAGAGATAAAATCTTCAGATGAGAATCACTCTATTCTCGATGCATTAAAAGAAAATGGTTTTACAGTGCAGAGTTCAAAAGCGGGTGATAATTTAGTCATGCGTTTTAAAGATGAGGGAGACGAAAATAAAATCAAAAAGATAAAAAGCATACTAGAAGAAAAGCTGGGGAGCTCAATAAGCTATCGTAAAATAGACTATGTTGGCCCACAAATAAGCTCAACACAAATATTTGAAGGAATGTTATCCATGTTGATCGCGATTGTTGGAATATTTTTTTACGTTTGGTTTAGATTTAATTGGCAATGTGGATTCAGTGGAATAACAGCACTGATTCATGACGTGATTTTAACTATTGGTTTTATTAGCCTAACTGGCATTGAGTTTAATATTTCATCAGTTGCAGCTCTCCTCACTGTCATTGGTTATTCAATCAATAACTCAGTAATTATATACGATCGGATTCGAGAGTATTGCAAGAGTGGTAAAAGTGGGCGGATGAGTGAGATAGTGGATGCAAGTATCAACGCTACATTATTTCGCACTATATTAACCTCGGGTACAACCCTTCTTGCTGCTCTTCCTTTGGCATTAATCTGCACAGATGCAGTGAAAGACTTCAGCTTGATCATTTTTTTTGGTATTTTGATTGGCACTTGTTCTGCAATATTTATTTCTGCTCCTATATTGACCTACAGAGCTTTAGATCATAGGAATATTTAGTCGCGGTATAATATCAACTTATTATCTCTTATAGTGAAATGAAAATACCTTAAAAAGCTCATTCCAAGTAGTGAATGAGACATAGAATGAGTGTTAACGCTTGCCTGTACATCATTAATCAAAAAATTTCCTATTTTAACTTGAGGTATTTGAACCACTCCAGCTTTTATTTGACCTTTCGCAGTTTCATATATTTTAAAATCCTGAACGTTTTGTAAGTTAATACCAGCATGTAATGCGTCTTTTTGTGATAGAACAATATCGGTTGCTCCAGTATCAAGCAAAAACGTTATATTGCTATCATTGACTTGAGCCTGAATATAAAAGTGTCCATCGTATGATTTCGTAAATTCGATACTTCCACTATTTTGAATTCTTCCTTTATATGGTAAAAAAGTACTGAGAAATCTGTCGCTTAGTTTGTCCCTTTGTGAATCAATAAGCATTGCAGTAGTGGCTATTATTAGCAACCAAATAACTAGATTTTTCACCGCGTTCATATTGTTAAAATTTGAAGCTATTAAAATAAATTTTAAAGATCAGCGTTAAAAGTTATTATTAAAAATAAGTAAATTTCATTGTTTTAGTACAATATTTAGTATACACTTTAAGAAGATATGTTTGATTTAATTTCATGTCAGAAGCAAAAAGTTTAATTTTGGCAGCTATCCTTTCCATGTTAATCATGGTGTCTTGGCGTATTATTTATGATAATTTTTTTAGTACAAACCAAAACCAGCCATTGATTGAAAATATTGAACATATCGAATCTTTTAACGACCTTGCTCCTATAATATACCAAAATCGTTCTGAAATTATTAATTCTACTCGAGAACAGAGGGTTAGTTTAACCAATAACATGATTAAAGGATCAATTGCTCTGAAAGGTGCAAGGTTTGATGACTTAATTTTAACTAATTACCACTTAGAACCGAGTTCTTCTTCTCCACAAGTGGTGTTACTGTCACCTGCAGAATCAAAAGATGTATATTTCGCAGAATTTGGGTGGCTCGATCCGAATAACAAGATTAAAGTTCCAGATTCTAAGGCAGTTTGGCAAGCAGAGAAACTCAATCAAAAAGAGGTCAATTTACTCTGGGATAATGAGAATGGCATTTTGTTTAGAATGAAAATTAGCCTCGACGATAACTACATGTTTAAGGTTGAGCAAATTATTGAAAACAATACAAAAGATAATGTAGTTTTGGTTCCTTATGGTAAAATCAACCGTAAACGTGACAATATCAACGAATCTTATTGGATATCCCATGAAGGAGTACTGGGTACATTTGATAATAAACTAGAGGAGTGGACATATAAGGATATTTCCAAAAAACATTTAATAAAAGCAAGTACAAGTGAAAAAAATTGGTTTGGTTTTGCTGATAAATACTGGCTCACAGCCATCATACCTGAAAAATCTGATAAAATAAATGTAAGCATTAAACATACTAACGCTAATGATATTGATAAATTTCAAGTAGATTTTGTTAAGTCTTATAAGAGTATACTTCCTGGTGCAAGCACTTCTAATGTGAATTATTTTTTTGCTGGAGCAAAAAAGTTGAATTTACTGGATTCTTATAAGGATACTCTCAATATACCTTTATTTGATAAAGCTGTAGATTTTGGTGTTCTTTATTTTATAACCAAGCCAGTGTTTTTACTGCTTGAATATTTTAACTTCGTTTTAAAGAATTTTGGCTTAGCAATATTGTTGCTCACTTTAGTAATCAAACTTTTGATGCTTCCCTTATCTAATAGATCATATATTTCGATGTTCAAGGTGAAAAGCCTGCAGCCTGAATTAACTCGTATAAAAGAGTTGTATAAAAATGACAGCTTAAAGCAGCACAAAGAGACAATTGCGTTGTTCAAGAGAAACAACGTAAACCCAATGTCGAGCATTTTTCCCATGCTAATACAAATACCGGTATTTTTTGCTCTATATAAAGTATTATTTGTTACTATAGAGATGAGGCATGCTCCTTTTTTTTTATGGATTAAGGATCTTTCAGCTCCTGACCCAACGAACATCTTTACATTATTTGGGTTGTTTAATTATAACTTTCCTATTTCTATAGGCATTTTGCCTATAATTTTTGGTATTACTATGATAATTCAGCAGAAGCTAAGTGAGAAAGATCAAACCAATAAAGATGATATTCAAGTAAATGTTATGAAGTTTTTACCTTACATTTCTGTATTTATTTTTTCTTCTTTTCCTGCCGGCCTGATAATATATTGGATATTTAGTAATATTATAACTTTAATTCAACAGTCATTAATAAAGTTGTTTTTAACAAAAAAAGTGGTAGTAAATGTCGAAAATACTAATAGTTAATTCGGTTTATTATGCTGAAATAGCAAACCTTTTACTTGAAGGTGCAGTTGATAGATTAAAAGAAAGTCATGTAAGCTATGACATAATTGAAGTTCCTGGTGCATTCGAGATACCAGCTACAATTCTTTTTGCGGTCAAAAGTAAAAATGCTAATTACGACGGTTATTTAGCTCTTGGGTGCGTGATTCGCGGTGAAACTGATCATTATAAATACGTTTGTAAAGGAGTAATCGAAGGCTTAAATGAAGTTATTATGCATTATGCAATGCCCCTTGGTATGGGCGTAATTACCGCTGACAGCAAAGATAAAGCACTAATTAGAGCTGACAAAAACAAAAAGAACGTTGGTGGCCATGCAGCCTCAACTGTTTTGCATATGATAGATTTATACAACAAATTAAAGTAATGGAGGAAAAACCGGTAGATAAAAAGTGGCGTATAAAAAGAAGCACGGCAAGGTTTCTTGCCGTACAAATTGCTTATTCAAATATTTTTGTAGGTTACAACAAAAGCACTTTTAAATTGGAAAATTTTGAGCTTAAGGACTACATAAGTAAGTTGAAAGATATATTTGAATGTGAAGAATTTGAACATCAGTTCTTAGAAAATTTGTTATATAAGGTTATAAAAAGCAGTGAAGAATATGATAAAATAATAGAGTCTTACTTACACCCAAGCTGGTCCCTCTCACGGTTAAATCTTATAAGCTTATCTATCTTGCGCGTTGCAATATGTGAGTTAGCTAATTGTGATACGCCAGTTCCAGTTGTTATCAATGAGTATACTAACATTGCATCTGATTTGCTTGATAAACCAAGCGAAATTGGTTTTATTAATGGGTTATTAGATAAAGCAAAAGATGCAGTTAAATTAAATAAAAATCCTTAGCAGTTATAACCAGCAAGCACAAGGTGTCATCCGAGTAGCTGACACTGGCTTCCATGTAACCTCATCAAAAATAGACTTCTTGCGTTATCTCCTGTCATCCCAGTGCCCCGACACTGGGATCCAGTCCTTTCGCACAGTTCCATCAAAAACGTTGTAAAGGCTTTCGTGTTTATCAACTTAGTGCCCAATCTGGATCCCAGTGTCAAGCACATAACTGTACGAACATTGTAGTTTGGGCCACCAGTGGGGTGTCATCCCAGTGCCCAGACACTGGGATCCAGCTTCTATGCAACTTAATTAAAAACGTTTATTTTAGCGTAAGACAACTACCTTTAGCTCATCAGCTCAGTTATAAGCAAAATTTCTGGATTCCAGTGTCAAGCACTGGAATGACATCATCTGTTGTGCAATTTACCTTCAAAAATGAATGTTCGTACAGTTATATGTCAAGCACTGGGATAACAAGAAAGGGAACACTGGAATTTTTGTTTCAGCATTAGCCATGCATCTAAACAGATACGTTGCCTTGAGAATCGCAACATCCATGCAGTTATGCGCGTAACACTGAAAATCAAAAAAAACAAAGAGGCAGACTTGATCTACCTCTTTTATACTTAGCTGTCTAGTCTCTTCTCTTGAGCAACTTGTTTAGCAATAACTGAGCCTAAATAAGTGTTAACCTCTTTAGCACCATCTTTGTCTAAACCTAATGTTTTATTCCACTTTGTTTCATTTACTGCCTCGAACTTACCTTCATCGCTTTTCTCTTTTAGTGAACCTATCTTGAAGAGTAAAGTATTGCCTATCGTCTCGTCATTATCAAACTGACCATCAACAGCAATACGGTAGTTCTCGCCTTTTAAGCTGAAGTCTATATACCATTTATCCTCTTCCGCATTATCTTTAACTTGGTTATCCTTTTTCATTTCCTCATACACCTCTTTTGTTACTAGCAATTTTGCTTCACCATTAACAACAATCTTCGGAGCTTTCAACTCAGATATTTTGTTGTTTCTGCTAATAGTATATATTGCTAAATAAGCCAGCATAATATTAATACCTGCTAATATAAATGCTTCAGGTGTAGTTGCAAAAGCTGCAGTTGAAGACCTCCAAAGCGGTGCTGAAAGTGCTACTATTGCACCTATGGCACACAGAGCAGCAAGTGCTACAAATGCAATGTTTGTTTTGTGGGACTAACCACGATGATTCTTGAAATATTTGGAAGTTAGCATAAACGACCTCAAATATTAATATGCTTAAATAAAAAAACTGTCATAGTCAAGCTTTTTCGTAAGCTACCTGCCGCTTGAGCCAAAGCCCCCTGCATTGCGACCGGTTTCTTCTGTGCAGAACTCTTCTCTGTCATCCCAAATTACCTGAGATACAGGAGAAATAAGGATTTGTGCGATTCTATCTCCTCTTTTTATTTCGTATGGCTGATTACTTAGATTAATTAGACAAATTTTAACTTCACCTCGATAATCAGAGTCTATAGTGCCCGGAGAATTTAAGACAGTGATTCCATGTTTTGCAGCAAGACCAGAACGTGGGCGGATTTGCCCCTCAAAACCGTTTGGTATTGCAATCACAATTCCAGTTGGAACAAGTAATCTTTCAAGTGGATTTAAAACAGCAGAATCATTCAATGCAGCATAAAGATCCATGCCAGCACTCTGCGTAGTTGCATAACATGGAAGAGACAAGTCTTCTCCGTGTGATAATCTTTTTATTTCTACTTTAATTTTACTTCTTTGCACTCCAATTTACCATCTATGAAGACTCAATTATAGCATGTAAATTGTATCTGCAAAAGTGATAAATGTTACATCGTAAATGATGTCATTCCAGCGCTTGACGCTAGGCCATAAAATTCCTTGACAAGTTCAGTGCTCCTTTTTTTGTCATCCCAGTGCCCCTATGATGTCATTCCAGCCTGGAATCTAGTCCTTATTATGCAGCCACTTGGTTGAAATTAAGTCTTCTGGATCCCAGTGTCTGGGCACTGGGATGACACCCTGACAACCGTCATCCCGCTACTTGTTAGCGGGATCTAGAGATACCGCGATTCATTTGCGGTATGACGTAGATTGCTGTCATTCCAGTGTCAGCTACTTGAATGACACCCTCTTGGTATTCGTATAGTTGTAAGCAGTATAGCTATAAATCACTCACAATCGATATACTTGAATTATTCTCAGTAAATAAATCAAGCATAATGTTAGGTATTCTACCATCAACTATGTGAACAACTCCAGCACATTCCTCCGTCATTTTAACGTATGCCATAAGCCTTTCAATAAATTTTTCCCCTTTAATTTTCCCACAATCAATCGATGCATTTAAATTTTTAACAGATATCTTCCTGCCACCAATTTTATCTATTTCTTCATCTGTGTCACTCAAGATTATCATTTTAGATGCAGAAACTGCAATTGCAATTGCGCTTGCAGTGCTATCGGCATCAATATGATATGTTTCCCCATCTTTTCCATGACCAATTGGTGCAATAACTGGTATAAAATCTGATTCTTCAATAAAAAATAATATATCAGGATTAATTTCAGTGGGTCTACCGATGAACCCCATGTCTAATATCTTTTCGATATTATTTGATCTATCTTCTCTAAGCGTAGCGGTTATTTTTTCGGCTTTAATTAAGTTACCATCTTTTCCACATAATCCAATAGCTGAACCACCAGCAGAATTTATATGCTGAACAATTTTTTTATTAACTGAACCACACAGTGCCATTTCAATGATTTTCATAGTGTCTTTGTCTGTAAGTCTGATACCATTCACAAACTTACTGTTCATATCCAGCATTTTTAACACCGAGTTAATTTCATATTCTCCGTCATGAATTATTACCGGATTTATACCAAGCTGCTTCAACAAGACAACATTATGCACAAAAGTATTAAATAGTGTTTCATCTAAGATTATTGTACCACCGCATTTAATGACAAAAGTCTCGCCTACAAAGCTAGGTATGTTAGATAGCACTTCAAGTAATATTTCTGCTTTTTGTTCAAATGATACCTCACCCTTTAAAAATTCACTACTCTTCATTTTTTTATCTTGTAAACTTGAAAAACTCATCTCTTACCTTGGTTATTTTATGCTTAACACGGATGCTCATTTGATGAATTGACACATTCTCATTATTAATCCATTTTTGAATATCTTCTATAACAGCACCTAAGCTTTTTTGACTTACTTTATCTATTTTTGTTAGCACAATGTTAAAGTTAATGTTATTATATATTAACCAATAAATGAAGTCTTTGTCTATTTCTTTTAATCCTACCTTGCTATCTATCAACACAAACACTCTTCTTAGATTTTCTCTTTGAATTAGATAATACTCAATTAAGTTTAAATATTGTATAATTTCCTCCTTGCCTGCATGAGAGTAGCCATACCCTGGCAGGTCAACAAGCCTGAACTTATCATCGTACATAGAGTAAAAATTTATTTGTCTAGTGCATCCAGGTTTAGAGGAAACTCTGGCAGCTTTTTTGCTGTTTATCAGTAAGTTGATCAGACTGGATTTTCCTACATTTGATCTACCAGCAAACGCAATCTCTGGAGCCGACTCATTTGGTAATGATTTTATGTCCGAAGCTCCAAATATGAAATTGCAGTTTGATGTTATCTGTTTTGCCATTATATTCAACTAGAAGGTAGTAGATATATTATAGTGTTATTGCTTGATATAAGAAATTTTTTATTTCAGTATATATTACTTAGCTAGATCTGTGCTATATGGATATGGAAAATAATTTACAAGACTTAAAGAAAAAATTTAATGATATAGAGAGAAATTTGGAAAATCCTACCAATTTAAGTCAAAAAGAATTCATTACCCTTTCAAAGGAATACTCTGAGCTCAGGCCAATAATCAAGATAATTGATGAATATAACACGCTGAAAGAGGAAATTTCAGACTTAGAAGAAATAATGAAAGATGAAAACAGCGAAGGTGATATAAAAGAGTTAGCAAAAGAAGAATTCTTCGAAAAGCACAAGGTATTATTACCAAAAATAAAAGCAAAATTAAAGTTAGCATTATTGCCCAAAGATGAAGATGACTCAAGAAATGCAATATTAGAAATTAGAGCAGGCACAGGCGGAGAAGAAGCAGCATTATTTGCAGCAATGTTATTTCGTATGTATCAAAAATATGCAGAAAGAAGAAATTGGAAGTTCGAGCCAATAAGCATTTCTAATACAGGTATAGGTGGCTATAAGGAAGCTTCTGCACTCATTAATGGAACAGAAGTTTTTGCAAGGTTAAAATTTGAATCAGGGGTGCACAGAGTACAGAGAGTGCCAGAAACTGAATCCTCAGGAAGGTTGCATACCTCTGCCGCTACTGTTGCGATATTACCTGAAGTAGAAGAAGTTGACTTTAAAATAGAAGAAAAAGACTTACGCATAGATGTTTATAGATCCAGTGGTCCTGGAGGGCAATCAGTGAATACAACTGACAGCGCAGTAAGGGTCACCCACTTGCCAACAGGGATAGTTGTGATACAGCAAGATGAAAAATCGCAGCACAAAAATAAAGCTAAAGCGCTCAAAGTATTGAGGGCAAGGCTATACGAAATTGAAAGACAAAAAAAAGAAATGGAAAGGTCAACAATGAGGAAAAGTCAGATTGGCTCTGGGGATCGCTCCGAGCGCATAAGAACATATAATTTTCCACAATCAAGAATAACAGACCACAGAATTAATCTAACTTCACATCGATTAGAGCAGATTATAAAAGAAGGTGAACTAGATGAGTTTATTGAGGCATTAATTTCACGTAATGAAGCAGAAAGATTGGCCGGGGAAAGTTAGCAGCCTACAATGGAATATCTTTATTAATTACATAGGATCTTTTAAACGCAATAGATAGACAGTAAAAACAAGTTCTAGTACTATCGCGGATAGAACAAGAACAGCTACACTAATTGTTTGACCATTGTAAATGTAGCTTGTTAAGCCGATAAAAATAGCCATGATAAAAGCTCTAATGAACGAAAGTGCAGAAGAAGCCGTACCTTTAATTTTAGGGAAAACATTTAATGATGCATTAAAAACTACTGCCTGGCAAATTGCACAACCGATAGAAAAAATAATCATAGACAGTGTTACTAAGTAGAAAGAGTGGGGTACAATTATACTGAATATTACAAGCAATAGAGACCCAATAGCACCCACGCTCGTACCAAAAATTACACACTTTATTGCTCCAAGTTTCTGCAAGATTTTGCCAGCAAATAGACTGATGAGTGAGAAGCACCCAACTATTGCACCTTGATGTAGTGCATAAATAGTGCTAGATAAACCAAAAGTCTTCATATACAGAAAAGGTCCACAAGTGATGAATGACATATAAGCGGCAGAAAAGAGGCTTGACATCAAAGACAACGTAACAAACCTCGGATTAGATAGTAGTTTTCTGTAATCTTTCATCGTTTTTTTTAAGCTGAAAATATCGCGGTCCTTTTTTGTTTCTGGTAACGCTAAAAGCAGCAAAACCCAAGAGATTAAACAAAGTATTGCAACAGTTGCATAATTACCACGCCATCCTACAATTTCATTGATGAAACTGCCTAACACTGGCGCAATTGCCATGACAACTGTAAGAACAGAATTCATGATTCCAATAAATTTCACCGCTTCGTCACCTTTATAGCTGTCTGCAACGATTGCAAACACAACTACAGATGTGCTGGCACCAATGCCCTGAACAAAGCGAGAGATTAAAAGCCAAAAAATCGACGGTGCAAAAACACAACCAACAGCGCCGACGAGTAGCAAAGTGTTGCCTATGATCATAATCCTTCTTCTGCCATAGCATTCAGACAATGGACCGAAAAACAACCCTCCTATGCAAAAGCCTAGGAAATTATAAGCAATAGTTAATTGAATTGTTCCTTCTGATACGTTAAAATAGCGCACCATATCAGGAAAACTAGGTACGGAAATGTCAATTTCAATGAACTTGGCAATTAGAGACAGGATTAACAGAAATGGTAGTAACATTTGAGATTTTCAATTAATGAATAAAAATATCACATTTGAAGCGTTGAAAGAAGAACATTTTTTACTGTTATTAAAATGGTTAGAAACACCTCACGTAAAGCTATGGTGGGATGCGGATATAAATTGGACACCAGAGTTAATTGGGAAAAAATATAGCAATTATATCAAAGGATTCAAACGTTTGAGAGGTTGTCCACAAACCAAGGAATACGTAGTATATAAAGAAAGAATATTGAGGTAAGAGATGAGGAAAAAATATCCAACAG
>NZ_LYUY01000150.1:0-1769 GCF_001675785.1 Wolbachia endosymbiont of Nomada ferruginata | reverse complement strand
AATTGAACATAAGACGCCGATACATTAAGTAATCCTTACCTTTTAATCTGCAGATTGGCGAAAGCAAATACAATAGCTTCACTATCATGATAAGGGCGCTGGCGAAGGGTGTCAAGTAAGTTTTTTCGTTTCATCCGATGCGCTGCCAAAAGTTTGTTATGCAAGAATGCACTAGCCATTTCTCACAGATTCATTTAAACTTAATCAAGTAGGAGTATTATTAACGCGAAAAGGGTTTAATTAGAGATTGAAGTGATATGGCGCGTGAGGAAGATATAAACCAATTAGTAGAAAATGGATTTGATATTAATTCAAAAGATGCAAGTGGAATCACTCTCTTGCATAAGTTCACAAAAGAAGGCGATTTAGTTGGAGTAAAGTCATTACTAGAGCACGAAGCTGATTTCAATGTCGTAGACAACGAAAATAGAAACCCTCTGCATTACGCCATTATGCATGGACACAAGAAAGTTGCTAAACTTTTTGTTAACCAACTGACAATTAATTCCAAGGATAAAAATGGATTCACTCCACTGCACCTTGCTGCACTACAAGATGACACGGAATTAATAGATTTTTTGATAACAAAAGGCGCAAAAATTAATGAAAAAGATGCCAAAGAGGGCTATACTCCTCTTCATATAGCTTCACTATACGGTTCTAAAAAAAGCGTCCAAATTTTAATTGATAGCGGAGCAAATCTCGAATGTGAAGATAACAATTTTCGTACTCCTTTGTTTTTAACCATTTATCAATGCACCGCACATTATGACAGCAGAGCAGAAATTATAGAATATCTGATAAAGAAAGGTGCAAATATAGAAGCCAAAGATGCAGAAAATAACACTACGCTTTTCCTAGCAGCGTATAACAACAAAATGCAAATAGTAAAGCTTATTGCAAAAAAACAGCAAGCAAGTAACGATAAAATTAAACTTAAAGAGTTTTTTTGCACAAAAAACAACCATGGTTTTGATGCGTTAGATTGCGCTATTGAGCATAATAATAGAAAAATGGTAACATTTCTTGTTTCAAAGGGAATAGAAGCAAACGATCAAGATTTTAATGGTAACGCTAGGCTGCATAAAGCTAGCCATAATGGTAACACTAAAACAGTTAAGCTCTTATTGAAGCTTAAGGTAAACGTTAATGCTGTTACTAAATGTAACAGAACTCCCTTGCTACTCGCAGTTAAAAAAGGCCATACACAAATTGTGAAAATGTTATTGGAAGTTAGAGCCAATATGAACATTTGTGAGCAACAAGGTTTTGCACCTCTACATCTTGCTGTTCAAAAGGATTATTTTGATATAGCTCAGTTGTTAACAGAAAAAGGTGCAGACCTTAACATTAAGTGCAATAACGGTCATACCGCAATAGATATGTTCATTAGCAAGGCTCATAGCAAAAAAAACATCGAAGAAAATTACAAAAAATTTTGTAGATTTTTGATGCTTTACCTGAAAGAGCTACATAGTAAACACAAAGCCTGTTGTATACTTTCAACCCTAGCTCTAAGCTTAACAATTATAGGCTTACCATTTATTTTCAAGCCTATTATTAAATACAGAGAAAGAAGTAAAATATATAAAAAAATTAGGGCTATGCTGGTCTACATTTAAGTACAAGAAGAGTATACAAAAAATACATAGCCAAAGCTAATACACGACAATTATCTGCTCGATGAAAATGAGATTCAGAGGTTGTCCGGAAACAAGTAAATTCAAGCATATTCCCTCTTTAACATAACCCTACTCATAGCTAGGTAT
>NZ_LYUY01000149.1:0-1834 GCF_001675785.1 Wolbachia endosymbiont of Nomada ferruginata | reverse complement strand
CGCTCGATGAAGTCCATATGTGTAAGTGTTGCGTGGCCCGCATGGATACTGGGAAATCAGCCAACTGCAAGAATAATAGTTGCAAGCTACTCTCGGCTGCTTAGCGAAAAGCACTCGCTCGATACAAGATGCATAATGCAGTCTAGTTGGTATAGAGAGTGTTTCCAGAGGTAGAACTATCCAAAGATCAGAATACCAAATACAAATTTCAAACAGTGCAGAGAGGATACAGAATCGCAACGTCAGTTGGAGGGACGTTAACAGGTGAAGGTGGTGATTTCATCATCGTGGATGATCCACTGAGTCCCGCCCAAGCTTTGAGTGAAACGTTTAGAAAGCGTGCTACAAATTGGTTTGACCAGACTTTAGTAGCCAGGCTCAACAATAGAAAAAAAGGAGTAATTGTTCTTGTGATGCATAGGCTCCACCTGGAAGATTTGACCGGACACCTTCTCTCCAAACCGAAAAGCATATGGCATCATATTTGTTTACCAATAATAGCTGAAAATAAGGAGATTACTTATTCAATCAAAAAGCCAGCGCCTCCTGTTCCTGTCACCAGAATAGCTTGGTCAACTATAAATGAGTACACCAGAAATAAAACAGCATTACCTGCAAAAATACTATACTTAAGAGAAGAAGGTCAGTTGCTATACCACCTAGATGGAGGAAAAGAAGAAGTTGAGATGATAAAGGTTGAACTTGGAAGTTACGCTTTTGCTGCACAATATCAACAAAACCCTCTGCCACTTTCAAGTGGTATAATTAAACGAGAGTGGCTGAAGCGCTATAGAAATTTTTCTGATAGTCTCTCATATGTCACTCAGAGCTGGGACACTGCAGTTTCAACAAGCAGCATGAGCAACTTTAGCGTCTGCACCACCTGGACAAAAGTGGGCAATAAATTCTATTTACTCGATGTATATCGCGCAAAGCTTGAGTATCCAAAGCTTAAAGAGCAAGTTCTGTCACTAGCTGCAAGATGGACACCACACGCAATTTTGATCGAAGCAAAAACGAGTGGTCAACAATTAACACAAGAGCTAAAGGCAAATAGCGATCTACCGATTATCGAAATAATTCCACACAATGACAAACTCACTCGATTTTATCAAATTGTTCCGGTGATAGAGTCTGGCAGGGTTTTTTTGCCACAGCAAGCGGTATGGCTCAATGATTTTGAGTATGAGATTTTAATGTTCCCAGAAACTCGCCACGATGATCAAGTGGATAGTACGGTGCAATATCTGCAATAGATGAGAAAAATTAACACCAGTGCTTTCAGGGTCAGGGATTTTGGCTCCAACCCTAATAAAACACTTGGGTGGTTAAGATATATCTAAAAACCTCCATTTTTCTCCAAAGCTTCTGACATATGCTTTACCTGTTGCACACTACACTTTTTGAACTCTGAAGAGACACTTTTCTTATGTGGCACAGCAGGAGAAGCAGGTAATCCTGAAGAATAACCACTATCTGCAGAACTTGTAGAAACGTTACGACTAATTTCTTGTTCATCATCAAAGAATTTAAAAAGTAAGCCTTTTTTTGCCTTAAAAGGTAAATCTGAGTGTAGTTGCTTCCCCTTCTCAGGAGGAAGAACTGAGCACACTTGCTCTGCTCCCTCAGAAGTAGAAAGAAGTGAACGCAGTGTCTCACTATCAACATAAAGTAAGTGTAGTAACTTCTCGTACTCAGGAAGAAAAAAGCCGGAGTTTAGCTTCTCCTTCATCTCAGGAGAAAGAACTTTGCATAGTTCCTCCCTCTGATCAGGATCAAGACGTTGTTGCCACTCTGGTCCACCTTCATGCGTAGGAGAAGTCACTCCTGAGGG
>NZ_LYUY01000148.1:0-1849 GCF_001675785.1 Wolbachia endosymbiont of Nomada ferruginata | reverse complement strand
ATCAAAAACAGTGTTTGCAAATGGTCTTAGTGTAGGAAGAGTAGGAGATATAGTTTCATGTGGTTTTAAAGTAATAAAAGGTAGTGAAAACGTGTTTGCAGGCTAAAAATGAAAGGGATGGACTCCAAAACAGGAAAAGAATTAGAAGGAATAGAACATCTGAAACAATCAATAATTGATATACTGACCACTCCTATTAACAGTAGAATAATGAGGAGAGATTATGGGTCAAGACTATTTGAATTAGTAGATAAGCCAATAAATAGAGATTTAACTTTGGAAATCTATTCAGCAGTAGCAGAAGCTCTACAAAGGTGGGAGGAAAGATTTAAGCTAGAAAAAGTAAAAATGACAGAGGTGAAAGAAGGAAAAGTAACGCTTGACCTAGAAGGATTATACTTACCAAGCGGGAAAAACATTCATTTTGATGAAATTGTAGTTTAAAGATGCAGCAGCTAAATATTGTAGAAAAGCCAAATTTCGAGGAAATATTTTCAAGAATGAAAGAAGAGTTAGTCCGTAGAGATGAAACCTTTTCAGGATTAGTAGAATCGGATCCAGCAATGAAAGTTCTGGAGGTAGCAGCATGGAGGGAATTGTTACTAAGACAAAGAATAAATGAGGCAGTAAAAAGTAATGTACTGAAGTTTGCAATGGGAGAAGATCTTGATAATTTAGCTGAGTTTTATGGTGTAGAAAGGGAAAAAGGGGAAGATGATGAACGATTTAGAAAAAGAATTAAAGCAAAGATAGTAGGCTCAAGCACGTGTGGAAGCAAGGAGTATTATAGGTATTATGCACTGTCAGCAGATAGTAGAGTAAAAGATGCACTAGTGGAATCAACTATACCAGGGAAAGTACAAATTTCAATCTTATCAACACAATTATCCACAACTGGCATAGCTTCAGAAGAGCTACTTGAAATTGTAAAAAAGCAGGTTACTAGAGATGATATAAGGGTTTTAACAGATACAGTAACAGTAATTGGTTGCAATATTACGGAAATAGATATTCACAGCAGAATGAGCATAAGTCCTGTAATATCGAAGGAGGAAATCAAGAAGCAGTTCATTAAGAAGTTTGAAGCAAATAGAAGGCTGGGATGGAATGTTACAAGATCTTGGATAATAGCAAATTTGTTTGTAGAGGGTGTAGAAAACGTAGAATTAATCGAGCCAAGAGAGGATGTTGTGGTTCTGGGGAATGAGTGTACAGTGCTTGGCTACGTCAAGTTAGATAGGACTTAAAACGTATTTTTTTGCTTTGTGGAATCATAAAAGTTTTACCAAGTGAGAGGATTACGTGCAATAAGTGGTTTACTGGATAAAAATGACCGATGTTAGGGAGACGAAAGTATCGATTTTCTTCCAGAAGTTGTAATTTGTTTTTTAAAGTATGGATAATATGGTCAAATATTATGGAAAGTGTTTTCGATATTAAGAACATCTTTATTTTTGATCAGTTCTGCAATGATCTCTTGCTTACTCATAAGCTACCTAAATAAAGGAAATTAAAGCAACTTGAAAGAAAAGACAAATGAAAAGTTTATTACCGCCAAACGCAACAAAGCAAGAAAAAGCGCTAGTAGAAACAATCGACTATAAAGTTAATCCAAGTTGCATAAGAGGGTTTAAATTTAGATTAGAAGAAGAAACATTGCCGTGGTTGATTGAGGAATATGGTTTAGAAGAGATACTGCGTTGGGTAAAAGATAGAAGAAAAGCCGTAATAGAAGGAGTAAAATTTCAAAGACTGAGAGGAACTCCAGCATCACTAAAAATAGCACTAAAATGGGCAAATATAGAAGATATTACAATTATCGAAGAACCACCTGGTAAACATTTTTTTG
>NZ_LYUY01000147.1:0-1873 GCF_001675785.1 Wolbachia endosymbiont of Nomada ferruginata | reverse complement strand
GGTTATTATCCGCTTTAAAATATTGGCGTTTTTTATGTTTTAAACGCTTGACAAGCGAGATTCAGCCGCTTTTAATTGCAACTAACTTACGCTGCAAATGTTTAAGAAATTTACTAAGCAGAAAAAAAGACAAAGAATCCCCGAGTTAGCTAGTCTTTTACTATCTCTGTCGAGTATTGGCATTTTTTGATGTCTTGTAACGCTTTATAAGCGCGTTCAGCTTATTTAGATAAAAATCTAGATGTAGATGAAGTTTTGTAAAGACATACAGTATCTATATACTGCAAAAAATTAAACATAAGACGCCGATACATTAAGTAATCCTTACCTTTTAATCTGCAGATTGGCGAAAGCAAATACAATAGCTTCAGTTTTATGATAAGGGGGCTGGCGAAGGGTGTCAAGTAAGTTTTTTGTTTCTATTCCCAATGTTATATGGTTATGTAAGAAGTCTAATAGCAAATTTTTAAGTTTCTCTTTAACCCTTTAACCAACGGGCTCCCATGAGGAGAGGAGAGTAAAGATCTTCTTCCATAGATATCTTAACACTTTTTTCTTCTTCTACAGTTGGCGGACGAGTAAGAAAGTGAATCTTTGGTGCACCACTAATTATTGCCATCGGTGTTTGCTCCGCCCCTTCCCCCATAACTAAAACAGCAGATGTTGCCAGCGCATCAAGAAGATTGACTTGTGTTACTTGCAGTGGTTGATTATAAAGATCTGGCTTGCCTATATAGGAATAAAGTGGTTCAAATCCACACCAACCAAGAGCAACGCCCGTAACCCCAAGGCGCATAGGTGTTATGTTACTATCTGTAATCAAAATACCAAGATGTTTTATGCAGTGTTTTGTCTTGAGATAGTTCCATATTGATAGAGCTGTTTTCTGAACATTCTTTGGGTATAAAATATACATTTCATTACCATTTGATTCATCAATACCAGCAGATGGAATTAAGATATTATCCTTAATCGTTAAACAGATACTATGAGCCACATCAACAATTGCATCAGCTTCTCTTTTGATTAGCTCTTCTTTAGAACAAGCAGTTTTATAAACTACTCGTTTTTGACAAATTGAAATGATTTTTGATGTGATAGCAAGAACAACTTCCTCTCCTAGCAACTCTGAAACATAGCGATCAAGAACCTGCTCTAATACTTCCCCACATTCAATGCGGTGGGTATAAATTGCTTTAACATGCATATTAACGTATTAGCCTACATATAGTATAATCTTTCGTTTTGGTGAGAATAGTTTTATGCCATCCATCAAGAAGTGTTAAGTTGAAATATACATCACCTTTATAGGGTTTGTGAATTTCTGTTATGATAAACTCTGAGATTAGATCATACTCCAAAAAAAGGTGCGCTATTTGTGCTCCACCAATCATAAAGACTTTAGAACTACTTTGGATTGACAAAAACTCTTGCATAGAAGAAATAATAGTGCACTTTATACCTCTATTAAAACAAGAACTTAACTTGTTACGAGAAAAAACAACAGGGATACGATCCTTCAATATGTTTTGGGGTACTATTTCAAATGTTTTTCTTCCCATAACAATAACTTGTTTGTCAGTCACCTGACGAAAATGATCTAACTCACTTGGATAATGCCAGGGCAATCCATTATTTATTCCAATTACCCCCTTGGGATCAACAGCCATAATTCCGATAATTATCATCCCTGTAAAGCAGCTTGAGCTACAAAAAATCGCATATGATCACGCACATTATGCACTCGAAGGAAATCAACCTTGTTGTGCAATGCAGATGATAAAGCAATTGTTTCTAAATCTCGGTTAAAGACAGGTTCTGTAGAAAAAGAAGAAATAAATGACTTTCTAGAATGACCAACCAGAACTTTGCA
>NZ_LYUY01000213.1:0-302 GCF_001675785.1 Wolbachia endosymbiont of Nomada ferruginata | reverse complement strand
TTTCATATATCTGGCTATGAGTAAAGTTATGTTAAGTAGGGAATATGCTTGATTTACTGGTTTGTGGACAACCTCTAATGCCGTATCTGCTGTTCAGCATGGTTGTTTGTCAGCGGAATGTTTTCTGGGTCATCTAAAAAATTCCACATCATTCTTTCAGATTTCAAAATATTTTTCGCAACTCGAGAAGCTCCAATTGCTTCAGGTAAGTAGGATATCTCCTTCAAGTAATACCTTGTACGTTTTCGCAATTTCCTGGCACGTCTGGTAAATCTAAAAACATAGTTGATCTATCTCATTTT
>NZ_LYUY01000146.1:0-1940 GCF_001675785.1 Wolbachia endosymbiont of Nomada ferruginata | reverse complement strand
CATTATCACCTCCTTTTATTAAAATATCAAAATTAATTGTTGAATGTAAAATTTCATCGTGCTGACTCATAGCACAATTACTTTCTAAAATAGTTTCATTATCAGAATATTTAATACTCTTAAGTATCAAGTTAATATGCCTTATAATGGCAAACATACTGCCTATATGATGGGTATATATGTCGCATGAAAATCTTGCCTTTGTAGCAAAATTGGACAGCATGTGCAGATTATTATAATTCACTACATGCAATCTTAGGTAAGGAATGGTGACCTGTTTAGGTAAGTAGTCATAAATGTTAGTAACATATTTCCTTAAATCAGAGTTTGCTTTTAGTGCTGCATAAATACTATTGTACAACTCGTTTATAGCTTGAATTTTTTCCATAATTAATCCTCACAGACACGGCTATTGCAATTTGCAGGCAATTTGCTTAGCAGACGGTGTCATCCAAGTAGCCTCCTCTTCCTGTCATCCCAGCCCCTATGATGTCATCCCAGTGCTTGACACTGGGATCCAGTTTTCCATGCAATCTCACCAAAGACGTTTATTTTAGCATAAGACAGCTACTTTTATGCTCACCCAGCTCAGTGTGCTTACTTACAAATCGAAATTTCTGGATTCCAGTGTCAAGCACTGGAATGACACCCTCCTTGGTGGACTCAAATCAAAATGTTGGTACAGTTGTGGCCAGCAATTACTGTAATACCTACCTACAAAACAACCTTTGGTTCGCGAAATGGAGAATACACCTTCTTCACTTCAGATAAATGGCTACTTACCTCCGATTCACGATCTTTGTAAATAGCAGAAACATGCCGCATAATACCTAGTTTTATCTGCTCAGGAACATTGTCATAACCAGCTTCGTATACAACATCAACTCTTATTGCATTCAAACAATTGAAAAACTCAACGTAGCCCCCTACATCACTAAAATAATACTTAAGTGTTCTCTTCTCTTGATTTTTAGACATCATTGCAGTAGCCAATACTATCTTACTCACAGGGCCATAGCTTAAATAGATCCTACGAGGTACATAATCTTCATATGAAACTTGCCATGTTTGCTTTATTAGTGACTTTTCCATATGCCACTCAGCATAATCAGTAGCCATAAAAATTAGATCTGAAATCAACTTATCATCCTGGTCGTTCTCAATGCGTAAAAAAGATTTAACCTCTTCTAAAGTAACCGGAAAAGATTTAAGCTTAGATTTACGTTGCACAGATATTCTTGGTGAAGTAGATCTTATTGACATAATAACCCTCCTTTTTGATATAGCTAGAATAAGTAAGGTTTACCTCGTTTATCGTGGGACAAATCTTACTTACTTTAGCTATGCAGCTTGCATTCAAATTAAGTTGAATTGGCGCAGCAACAACTCTGAGTGCTTTATCGTATGAATATATTGAGAAGAGAACGTATTAAAGCTGTTTCTCCTTTTTTATTGATAAAATTTGAACTTATAGCATATTCAACTAGGCTGGATTTTAGTAGATTAACATTTTGGGAATGAATATTATTGAAGATGGAGTTTAACTCTTGAGCAAGCAGACCGCGAAATTTTTGCACACTGTCATATGCGATATTTTCAAGTTCATGTGCAAATTTATCTTGAGCTATAGTTGTTATATCTTCAATTTCCTTATCAAACTCCTCCAGCTTTTTTCCCTTACTCTTAGAGCTTTTCGCAAAAGTTTTCATATTAATTAAACTCAACTACTATCATAATTATAATGACAATGAAAAACTACCAAAGTAAAAAATTCACACTACTGTGTAACTCATGACTGTACGAATATTGCAATTTGGGCCTACCAGGAGGGCAATGACTCTTATCCAAGTACCCTCTCTTCTTGTCATCCCAGTGCTTGACACTGGGATCCAGGAATTTTATTAAGTTGGTAAGCATAAAAGTAGCCGTTTTATGTTAAA
>NZ_LYUY01000016.1:0-16242 GCF_001675785.1 Wolbachia endosymbiont of Nomada ferruginata | reverse complement strand
AGAAAAAAAGGCAAAAGAAACCCTAGGGTAGCTAGTTATTCACTATCCATTTTTTAAGTTGGCGTTTTTTTATGTTTTAAATGCTTTATAAGCGCATTTTAGCTTATATTAGGTAAAAACCTAGAATTTTATAAAGACATAAGGTGCACATAGTGCAAAAAATTAAACATGAGACGCCAGATTCGTGAGTTTTTTTGTCATTTAATCTGTACAGAGAAGATAAATAAATAGCTTCACTTTCATGATAAGGGGGCTGACGGAGTTTGTCAAGGAAGTTTTTTCGTTTCTATGAGCTACTTGGATGACGAGAAAGGAGCACTTACATATTTATGGCAACCTCTTACCTCCGCTCAAAAAGTTTTTCAATATCACTGAGTTTCATTTCTATATAAGTTGGTCTTCCGTGGTTGCATTGCCCGGAATATGGGGTTTTTTCCATTTGTCTCAGCAGCTCATTCATTTCATCTAACCTCATTTTTCTACCCGCTCTAATTGATCCATGACAAGCGATAGTGGCCAATATTTTGTTCACTTTATCTTCTACTGGCAATGTATCTTCTATTTCCGTTAATCTATCGACTATATTAATTAGCATCTCTTTCACATCTATTGCTCCCAAAATTGCAGGGATTTCTTTTACTATCACTTTATTTTCTGATTTGATCTCAATATCAAAACCCATTTCAAATAACTTATCTTTATAAACTTCAATCATCTCCATTCCGGCTTGATTTTTGATTTCAACCGTTCCAGGAAGAAGTAGTTTTTGTCTTTTTACACTTGATTTTTGTTTTAAGCATTCATATACTAGCCTTTCGTGGGCTGCATGCTGGTCGACTATAATCAATTTGTCTCTTACCTCGGCAATAATGTAAGTATTATAGACCTGACAGCGTGCAAACCCGAGCGGGTGGCTCTCTATCAAATCAACTTGCTCTAACACCTTTTTTTCTAGAACCATAGTCTCCGCTTGTGATGGTAATTTCTGTATGCCGGTATAATCAAACGATTTTGACTGTTCTGATAAGCTTTTTACTCTTTCATTTGGAGAAGCAAATTCTTTTATTAGTTGATTTTCAAAAGGACTTGGCCTTCTTTCATTTTGAACATTAGGTTTATCAAAAGGATCTGGCAATGTTGAATCCATTTTCTGGTCATGCGCTAGAAAGGTGCCTATCCTTCTTGACAATGCTTTAATTAATCCTCTTGTCACTATCTCATATATGAGCTTCTTATTCTGAAACCTTACTTCTGACTTATTTGGATGCACATTTACATCTACTTGATCATAAGGTATCTCTAAATGTAACGCTGCAAAAGGATACCTATCGCTTGGAATAAAATCATGATATGCATACCTAACTGCGCCAATAAGTAGATTATCTTTGATTGGCCTTCCATTAACAAACGTATAGATCTGAGTTGACTTACCACGATTGACGGTCGGTTTACAGATGTGTCCCGTAAGTTTAATGTCGTCTTCTTCTTCATTGATCTCCAAAGAATTGCCCTGAAATTCTTCTTCTACTTCACACAATCTATGAAATAACGAAGTCTGCTTAGCGTATTTTAAGAGCTTTTTATTACCTGAAGTGAGAGTAAACCCTATATGATAGTTAATCATTGCTAGGTTGTTTACAATATCAACAATGCTTTGAGTTTCTGCTCTTTCAGTTTTTAGAAATTTTAGTCTATTTGGAGTGGCAAAAAATAAATCTCGTACTTCAATATGTGTGCCTTGTGATAAAGAGTAAGGAGTTTGCTCCCCTATTTTCTCTCCACCCTCATAACTTATAGACCATGCTTCATTTGCTTCTCTTGCCTTAGACGATAATTTTATCCTACTTACTGCTGCTATTGAAGGCAGAGCTTCTCCTCTAAAGCCAAGATGCTTGATTTCTATCAACTCATTGTCGCTCAATTTTGAAGTAGCATGGCGCATAAACGCAAGTTCTAAATCGTTTTTTTCTACTCCGTTACCATCATCTGTCACAATAATAAGGTTACGCCCACCACTTTCTATTTTGATCTCTATTTCTAAACTTCCAGCATCTATTGCATTTTCCACTAATTCCTTTACTACACTTGCTGGCCTTTCTATCACCTCCCCCGCTGCTATACGGTTTATGGTTTTTGTGTCTAAAAGAATTATTGCCATAGATTTATTATGAAACTGGTTTTTCTTTTACTTCTTTGGTCTGTTTCTCTCTCCACTTTTTTAACCTACCTGCAATTTCACTGTTGGAAATTGACAATATAGATACGGCAGTAATGGCAGCATTATATGCTCCATTTTCTCCTATAGACATGGTTGCAACTGGAACACCCTTTGGCATTTGAACTATAGAGAGTAGACTGTCCAGCCCATTTAATTGTTTACTATGCACAGGAACGCCGATAACTGGTAAACAAGTTAGTGACGCAACCATACCAGGTAAATGAGCTGCACCTCCTGCACCAGCTATAATAACCTTAAAACCTTCTTCTTGTGCAGATTTAGCAAAATTGAAGAGCCTTTCTGGTGTTCTATGTGCAGATATTATGAATATATCATGTGAAACTTCTAATGCTTTTAACATATCAACAGTATGGACCATAGTGGTGTAATCTAACTCACTTCCCATAATAACAGCAACATCTTTTTTTATTTTTGTCATATTCAACACAATTTTACTTACTAACTAAATAATGTTCCAGCTAAAAAGCAACAAATATTTAAATTATATTATAAATATAATATATAGAATTCTCGTTAAAATAGAAATTTTAAAAATTTAAATAAATATTTATATTAAGATATAGAGATATAAACTTCTTATGTAAGATAAATTTATAAAATAATTATTTTTGTATTTCAAGCTTTGTAATCTTAGCTTGTTCTTTCTATAAATGGTTTTTTCAGATAGACTGATGGTAAAATGGTAATTTAAAATTACTAGAAATTTGATAAAAATATTAATATATAATCAACTTAAAGTTTTAAATATTGATATCATATAATTATTGACAAGTTACATGATATTAATATCTTGGTATATTAAATATTATGTTATAATGTTTAATAAAGTTAATTGATATGTGAGTGTAAGAATTATGGAAATAATATCGTTAAATAACTTAGACAGTGCAGGAATAAAAACAAAGTTGCTTTATATAATAAATAAAATTATAGAAAAAAATGCTTGGACTCAGGCTTTTGCAGCTGAGAAACTTGGTATTGATCAGCCAAAGGTATCGCAAATTAAAAATGGTAAAATAGATGGTTTTTCTTTAGAGCGATTGTTAGGATTTCTAAAAAAACTTGATCATGAGATAACAATCACGATGACAGAAAGCCAAGAAATAAAATCTGAGGCAGAAAAAGTAAAACATGAAGTTGAATCGCAATAGATACAAAGTTGACAACTTGTTTTTTGTGATATAGTATAAAACTTATTAAGGTAGTATCTTATGGCTGAGTCTATTGTAGAAAACTGTATAGAACGGGTAAGTAACCGTTTCAAATTGGTTCTGTTGGCAAGTCAAAGAACACATGATTTAAATACAGGGGCAAGTAATCCAATTCAAGCAGCTAAGTTTAAAGGTCATAAAAATACCATAGTTTCCTTACATGAAATAGCAGGAAAACAGGTGGATACTCATGAGCTGTTTAGCCTTTTGGTAGGTAGATGCAAGGAATACATGAAAGGAAATATGAATAATGTTTACAGCAGTAATACAAGTAAGCTAGCGAATTTATTAAATTTTTCTGATAACACAGATCTTGATGCAAGTCAAGAAAGCCAAGATTATGAAGTGGATGGTGAAATAGATGATGAAATAAATGATCAAGATGGCGATGAAGAAGTATCCGTTTAGAAATCTACTGAAGTTACATAGTCTTTAAATGATTTGCATTGCTATCTATACACTGTTGTTCTGTATGAGTGTAATGTTGTGTTGCATAGTGTCTAAGTCAAATGATGTGTACAATAAGGTTTTAGCGTTCAATAATTTCTCAACGCAAGTAGTTGTACTTATAACAGCAATATCAATCATTCTGAATAATTTTTTTTTAATTGATATAGCATTGTTGTATGCTAGCGTTAGCTTTATATCAACTATAGCACTAATGAGATTAATGTTGTTTTGATAATTTATGATAGGATCCATTTTCATATTTTTAGGTATTTGTTTGATAATTATTTCAAATATAGGGGTGATCAGATTTCCTGATTTCTATACTAGGTTACATGCAGCAGGTATTACAGATTCTAGCGGTGCAACGTTATTGTTAATTGGTTTTGCTTTGCAGAATGGATTTTCAATCAATACTGTTAAAATAGTATTATTAATTTTTATAATATGGGTAGCTAACTCAACTAATAGCTATATTTTAGCGCGCACTCATTATAAAGTTAAGAAAAAAACTGTTAAAGAAGGCTAAGGTGTTAGAAATATTAAATGTAGTGTTATTTTTGTTGTTACTAACAGTTACGGTTTTTATAGTTTTCTCGCGACATTTAGTCGTAAGTGCTGTTCTAATGTGTGTATTTAGTTCACTGATTGCGCTTATATACTTAATTATGAATGCACCTGATGTTGCAATTACTGAAGCTTCTGTTGGTGCGGGGCTCAGTACAGTTTTTACGTTTGCAGCACTCTCCTTGATAAAGAATCATAAAGTAAATCTATCTCATAACCCTATAACGCTTTTTTTTATGTTATTTCTGGCTGTATGTTTGTCATATTTTATGATTCAATTGCCAGATTTTGGCAGCCACAATGCTCCGATCCACTTGCATGTTGCTCCTTATTATGTGGAAAATACCGAAAAAGCTACCGGTATTCCTAATATAGTGACAGCTATTTTGGCAAGCTTTCGTGGTTATGACACGTTTGGAGAAACTATAGTAGTTTTTACTGCTGCGCTTTGTATAACGTTGATATTAAAAGAAGAAAAAGAAAATGATTAAAGATCCGATATTAAATGCAGTAACATTTTTGATGATACCTTTTATCATTTTATTTGGTTTATACATACAATTTCACGGTGATTACACTCCGGGTGGAGGTTTTCAAGCAGGAATAATTATTGCCTCCGGGATAATATTATATTCAATGCTATTTGGTGTATCTACAACTCTAAAAGCAATACCTTATTCTGTAATTAGATTGACTAACGTGTTAGGTATTTTAATTTATGGAGGAACGGGCGTTGCAACAACTTTACTTGGCCAAAATTTTTTATCTTATGATATCTTGTTAACCAATAATAGAACCGGTCAAAAATTAGGTATTTTTTTGGTGGAATTAGGTGTAGCATTTACTGTCTGCTCCTCTATGTTAATTATATATATAAATTTTGCTCGTAGGAAAAAACAATGACTTTATATAATTATACGATTATTATTGTATTAATGGTGCTAGGTTTATATATTATTATAAACGATAAAAATTTAATCAAGAAAATGATAGGGGTAAGCGTCTTCCAAGCATCTGTTTTGTTATTTTACATATCTCTAGGATATATAAAAAGTTCCTTGCCTCCTATATTGGTTTCAAATTTTTATTCATATAGCAATCCTATACCCCATGTTTTAATGCTTACTGCTATAGTGGTTGGAATTGCAACATTTTCAGTTGGATTATCCATAGCAGTAAAAATGGAAGAAAAGTATGGAACAATTGATTAAGACAAGTGTACATAAATTAACAGTATCTTAAACTATATGAAGTAACAAATAGCCACAAGTTAAAAGTAAAATTATAGACTTGCTCGTTGTAAGTTTGTTTGTTAATAAGAAATAAAATTATAAACTATAAAGGTAATGATGTCAACTATTAATGATGCAGAAGATAAGAAAAAAATTATCAAAGATCTGGTAACTAAGAGTATAAAAAAGGGTGGTTTTATCACCTTTGATGATATAAATGATAAATTATCAGATGAAAATTTTTCGTCTGACTTTATAGATGATGCTATATCTTTATTGCAGGATTCCGGAATTAATGTGCTTGAAAGTAGCGAAGATGAAGAAGATATTCCTTCCAACAGTGATGATAGTAAACTTGATGATGATGACACATCGCCAAATGTTACTGCAACTTTAGTACAAAATGATGATCCAGTGAGGATTTATTTACAAGACATGAGCTCCGTAAAGCTTTTATCAAGGGCAGATGAAATCGAGATAGCAAAAAAAATTGAATCTGAAAAGCATAACATGTTACGTGCAATAATTGAAACATCAGTAACATTAAAGGTGATAAAAGTATGGCATGATGATTTAAGTAATGGAGCTCTCTTACTGAGAGAAATTATAGATCTGGATGCAATTTATAACTCTGATTTTAATGTGGTACCCAAAGAAGAAAGTGAAGAAAGTGCTGAAGATGTTGAGGATTCTGAGGATGTTTCTGAAGATGCTGAGTACTGTAGTGATGATGAGAAAGATAGTAAAAAAAGTGATGATGAGAAAGACGGTAATAATGAAGATATAAGTTCAGTCAATTTAAATGTTTCTATTCTTGAAATGGAAAGTGACTTATTGCCAAAGGTCATAGTTGCATTGGATGAGGTAATTACTTTAACAAATGAAGCGTTGATATTAAGAAAAAATTCTAAAAATTTCTCTAATGAGCTAGAAAATTCGTATAATCAAATATGGTCTATAGCATTACAAATTAAGTTAAGTGATGCTGCTGTTGCCAGAATTACACAAGAACTTTATAAGATAAATAGATCCGTCACGCTTGAAGAGGCTAATCTTATTGCTGAGGCTAGAAAATACAATATCGATAGAGAAAGTTTCTATAAAGTTTATGATGACGTGCTTTTAAAGCACGAGTTGAAAGAGATAAGTCTTTTAAAGATCAATGAAAATCAGTCCTCTTTTACAGGTGAATTAAAAAACAAATTTTTAAGGTTTATAGACGATAACTCTGAACATATAGCTAGTACCTTGAACGGTATTAAGCAGCATATACAGGAAGATAACGTACAAGAATTTAAGGAGCTAATCAGGAGAATACAAAAACACGAACGAGAAGTCTCTGAAGCAAAGCAAGAGATGATTAAGGCTAACTTAAGGCTAGTAGTTTCCATTGCTAAGAAGTATTCAAAAAGAGGCCTTGATCTGCTTGATTTGATACAAGAAGGCAATATTGGTCTTATGAAGGCCGTGGATAAGTTTGATTACAAACGTGGATATAAATTTTCAACTTATGGCACTTGGTGGGTAAGACAATCAATCACTAGGGCAATACCTGAGCAGTCTAAAGTAGTTAGAATACCAGTTCATATGGTGGAAATTATCAGTAAAATCAACAGAGCATTAAGAAAGATGACTCATGAGATGGGAAGAGAGCCGACGTTAGAGGAATTGAGTGTAGAACTGACAATGCCACTGGAAAGAATACGCAAAGTTATGAAAATAGCAAGGGATCCAGTAAGTCTTGAAGCTCCAACAGGAAAAGATGATAGTAGTACCTTCGGTGATTGTATAGAAGATAAGCGAGTCTCCAGACCAGAGGATGCTGCAATACTTGCTGACTTGCGTGGCATTACAACCAATGTTCTTGCAACTTTAACACCAAAGGAAGAAAGAATTTTAAGAATGCGTTTTGGCCTTGGTAAAGATGGGAAGGAACATACCTTAGAAGAAGTAGGAAAAATTTTTAATGTAACACGTGAGAGAATTAGGCAAATAGAGGCAAAAGCACTGCGCAAGTTGAAACATCCAAGCCGCGCTAGAAAACTTAGAGGGTTCTTTTAAGTATACGTGTCAAGTTAAGAAGAAGCTGATTTTGCCCGGAAAAAGTGGAGAGCAAGTTAGGCCAAAGTTGTATAATTTCACCGCTATTTTTCTTTTTCTATGAATCTAATGAAACAACATGCTAATCTACGGTAAATATTATGACAAACAAAAATGACAATTCTAATTCAAAGTATAGAAATTTTTATGTTCTGGGTGATAGTTTATCCGATAATGGCGCAATCATTGGAATTTTAAATAACTTATCCTTTGCAAAAAGCGTAAAGTTTGATGACCCTTTTTATCAAGGAGGATCTTTTAGCAATGGCCCTACTGCTGTTGAATATATAGCAAAATATTTAGATTTAGATGAATTTAAACCTGGGTGGAGTTATTCATTTTTTGGGAGATGCCACGAACAGCAAGGTCAGAATTACGCAGTTTCATATGCAACAGCATCTGAAATTTTTGACCCTATTTTTTCTTATTTCTTCAATAAATTTCGTTTAGCTAACCAGCTAGATGCGGTAATTAAACATCATCCAGATATAGGTAAAGAAGATTTATTTTGCATCATAATCGGCGGAAATGATGTTATGGTTGCCACTGCTTATGACGATACTAAAGCGGAAGAAGTGTTGGAACAAGCAGTGAGTGAAATATGTAATGCACTTAAGGTTCTAAATGAACATGGTGTTAAGCATGTAGTTGTTGCAAACGCACCTGAAGTTGGCTTAATACCAGCTTTTAATAGAGATGAAGAAGCAAGGGAACTAGCTACAAAGCTCACGGGGAGTTTCAATGCAAAACTGGCTAAAGGCTTAGATTATATGAAGAAAAGTACAAATCTTGAAATAAAAGCATTTGATCTTAACTCTAAAATGAGAAGTATATTTAGCGAATACAAGAGCAAAGGTTTAAATTGTCAAGATGCATGCACATCGAACATTGCAGACCAAGTTGGGAGATTTAAAGAAAATATAAAAATACTCTTAAAGTTGATATTTAAAGGGGAACTTGACGTTCACTATAACCCTGGGTGTAGCAAAGAAACACTAAAGGATTATTTCTTTTTTGATTATTTCCATCCAACTGCGGAACTTCATCATGAAGTTGGTAATGAAGTGTATGAGTTGATTTGACACAGTTTTTTTGAACATATCCTTTTAAATAGTAACCAGACTGCATTCTGTGATTTTTAGCAAAACACGATCTTTCATTTGAGCTTTCTTCAATTTAAAATAAATACAGAAAATTGCTGCCTATAGCTAAACTGATTTAGATTTACTGACAATTTGAAAAACCGTCATCCCGCTACTATATAGTTATTGATATATATTTTCTTTTAAGCTCTTGGTTTTGATCGATAAATGTAATCATTTCATCTTCTAAAGTTTTAATTTGATTACGTAAAATTGCAAGAAGTTCCTCTATTTGTTTGATTATAGATGTATCAGTTACCTGTTGGATTTGGGTTTTTTGTATTTTTGCTATTTCTACAAGTTGGTTTCTACGAGATAATTTTTGTTTCAAGCAATCAATATTACCATTATCAACTGTTAAAGGAGTAACACGCATATCTGTATTATTGATATAACGTGAAATGATACTGCAGTCTATTTTATCAGTTTTTGTAGTAATACCAAGGCTTTTAGCATAGTCTCTAACCCATCTAGGTTGAATGACGTACACCTCAAAACCATTGCTTAGTAAAGTATAGGCATATAATTTTTCGTATCCATCAGTTGCCTCAAGACCAACTTTGGTTACATTATGCAAACGTAAAAAGTCCAGCATTTCATCAATGGATTGTACATTGTTTTCAAATATTTTATAATGCTCAAGTGGGTGAATGTGGAGATCTAATTTACTTTTGCTAACATCAATGCCAGCAATAATGTTTGATGAATTCATAATTCCTCCGTAATAATAACATATACTGCATTTTCCAGCCTTATATACGAGCCTAAAAGCTCAATCAGTTGTTCGGAACTTTCAGTATAATAAACCAGAGAAGAGAACCTTGCTGAACAACGATTCTTATAATCAAGGGGCGTGACGGTTCCTCTTCTCTGTGTGTCTTTAATATCACTACTTTGATATTTATAAAGACTTGTTCTTAACATATAAGGGAAGTGTCCTCTAGGTAAGATTGTGGAGTATTCGTTGTAGCATTTGGCTGTTCAATTACGCTAGTTGATTCTTTAGGTATACTATTTCCTTCAAAATTTCCATCTTTTTATTATGTTCTCTTTAGCATTTTGAGAGTGAATTATTCTAGTTTTGATATTTAAACGTTTTGTATCTGCTGTAATGATTTCACTTCCAATTTGCTATTCTTTACATATTGAATTGCAAGCACTAACGCTTTACTCCCAGAAGCTGTGGTACTGTAAGCTATATTTTGCAAAATAGCAGTTCTCCTGATATCTTTGCTATCTGAGACTGATTTCACACCTTTTGAAGTATTGATCACTAGATTTATTTTTCCATCTTTGAGCATATCAACTATGTGGGGTCTGCCTTCTCTCACTTTATTTACAGTTTGTGCAGCAATGCCATTATTATTCAGATAAGAAGCTGTACCTTTGGTTGCATATATTTCAAAACTCAGTTCTTTCAACATTCGTACAACAGGCAATATATACTCTTTATCATCATCTTTTACTGAAACCAGAGCTGCTCCTTCTGTTGGTAACTTGTATCCCGCAGCCATATGCACTTTTGCAAGTGCAGCTTCGAAAGATGAGTCAATTCCCATCACTTCTCCTGTTGATTTCATTTCAGGACCAAGTAGAATATCAATTCCCGAAAAGCGCGTGAATGGAAAAACAGCAGCTTTAACTGCAAAATGATTGAAAGGCTCGTTTTCCTGATTCAATTTTTTACCCAAAATAACTTGAGTGGCAAGTTTTGCAATAGGGATGTTAATTACTTTGGAAATAAAAGGAACTGTGCGACTAGCCCTTAGATTCACTTCAAGTATGTATACATCACTAGACCTCTTGCATAACTCGATTTCTGAAGGCAATTTTGTCGTCAAAGCTTGTCTGCGCTCCTCAAATACATTCGAGTATTCTGTGGTGCTCATCTGCATTTTTTCTAAAAATTTCTCATCACAAACAGGTTCTGCAAGAGGTCTATTCTCTTGAACAGCAAACTGAATGTTTATCAGACCTTTCACTTCTAGTGCAAGAGCTATTCTTTCAGTTTGTAGCTTAATCTCTTTTATTACTTCGTCACTCAATGTATTTGTCGGTATTGAGCATGTTGAATCACCAGAGTGGATACCAGCTTCTTCAATATGCTCCATGACCGCTGCAATGAAAACTTTTTCCCCATCACATACAGCATCAACGTCAACCTCAACTGCATTGACTAAAAATTTATCAAGAAGCAGCGATCCGTGTTCAAAAATTTTGGTTTGATTCAAGACATACTCTTTGAAGCTCTGAGTATCGTGTCTAATCGACATAGACTGACCGCCAAGGACATATGATGGCCTGACTACTAGTGGAAACCCCACCTTTTCTGCGTTGGTTAACGCTTCTTCTACTGAATGGCAGATAGAATTTTCAGGTTGTTTTAAATTAAGTTGCAAAGCAAGGTTTTTAAACCTCATGCGATCTTCTGCAAGGTCAATAGAATCAAACGAAGTTCCCAGAATTTTGAAACCTCTCTCGTTAAGCACTTTGGCTAACTTTAAAGGTGTTTGACCGCCTATTTGAACTATTACACCAACCAGTGTGCCATTTTCTTGCTCTTTACTTAGTATTTCAAGCACATCCTCTGCAATGAGTGGTGCAAAATATAAACGATCAGCGGTATCGTAGTCAGTTGAGACAGTTTCGGGATTACAGTTGATCATTATTGTTTCATACCCCATTTCTTTGGCGGCAGAAGCTGCATGTACGCATGCATAATCAAACTCAATACCTTGACCAATGCGATTTGGACCACTTCCTAAAATGACAACCTTTTCTCGGTCAGAAATATTCGCCTCACATTCCGTTTTATTTTCAACATCACCCTCATAGCAGCCATACATATAAGCAGTGCTCGATTCAAATTCAGCTGCACAGGTGTCTACGCGTTTATAAACTTGTTTAATGCCAAATTTTTTTCTTATTTCTTCGATTTGTTTTACTCGATCTCCAGCGTGTAACGCTGGCTGGATCCCAGTGTCACGCACTGGGATGACAGAGGTAGGTCTATTACTTAACTTTGCCAACCTTGCATCCGAGAATCCCATCTTTTTTAGTTCTAATATTTCATATGCAGTTTCAGGAAGGCTATTTTCCTTGATTTTTTGTTCAGCTAATATAATTTGCTGTATATTTTGCAGAAACCATAAGTCATATCCTGTAATCGAATTTATTTCTTCTATGCTAATTCCGTGGCGCATTGCGTCAGCAGCAATCAGTAATCTGTTTGGCAGCAATTTTGCTAATTGAGATTTTACGTGATCAATATCAATGTTCTCAGGAAATACTTCATCAAGTCCTGTAAGATCAGTTTCAAGTGAACGGAAAGCTTTCTGTAGTGACTCATTAAAAGTGCGGCCGATTGACATTACCTCTCCCACTGATTTCATGGAAGTTGATAATTCACAATTCGTCCCCTTAAATTTTTCAAACTCAAATCGAGGAATTTTAGTGACGATATAATCAATCACTGGTTCGAATGCTGCTGGTATTATTGGAGCGCAGTCGTTACGTATTTCATCGAGCGAATAGCCAATAGCAAGTTTAGTTACAACTTTTGCAATAGGATAGCCTGTTGCTTTTGAGGCAAGTGCAGAAGAGCGAGAAACCCTTGGATTCATTTCAATTACAACAAGGCTTCCATCTTCTTTAGGATTCACTGCAAACTGAACATTTGCACCACCGGCACTAACATCAATTTCTCTCAGCACTGCTATAGATGCATTTCTCATCTGTTGGTATTCTACGTCACGCAGAGTCAAAGCAGGAGCAACAGTTATGCTATCCCCAGTGTGCACTCCCATTGGATCAACATTTTCTATCGAACAGACTATTATGCAGTTATCTTTACAATCGCGGATAACTTCCATTTCATATTCTTTCCAGCCGATAATTGATTCATCTATCTGAACTTCATTTATTGGCGAAATTTTGAGAGCACTTTCTGCGATATTGAAAAACTCCTCTTTATTATATGCTATGCCACTACCTGCGCCACCAAGAGTGAATGATGAGCGGATAATTGCTGGTAATCCAACGTAATCCAAAGCCTTTTTTATTTGTTCTTGATTTTTTATAATGATACTTTTGGGGTATTTCAGTCCTATTCTATCCATGGACTGACGGAATAACTCTCTATCCTCTGCTTTTTTTATTGCTTCTCTGTTTACCCCTATTAATTCTACGTTGTATTTGTCTAACACTCCATCATCTGCAAGTTTTATTGCGCAATTGAGTGCTGTTTGCCCGCCCATTGTTGGCAATATTGCGTCTGGCCTCTCCTTAATTATAATTTTCTCTATGATTTCAGGCAGTACCGGCTCAATATAAGTTGCATCAGAGAATTCAGGATCTGTCATTATAGTTGCGGGGTTGGAGTTAACCAAAATGACTTTATAACCTTCACTTTTTAATACTTTACAGCTTTGCGTTCCAGAATAATCAAACTCGCATGCCTGACCTATAACTATTGGGCCTGCTCCTATTACTAATATAGATTCTATATCTGTGCGTTTCGGCATAATTACAATAACGGTCTCTATTCAAGTAATGTTACCAATCTTTCCTGTATATGTGAATTTTTATTAAACCTATTAGCTAATTACTTTTAGGCTTGACGCATAACTGTACGAACATTGCAATTTGCGTGGCAGATTCCAGTGCTTGACACACAGCTGTACAAACATTCATTTTTGAAGGTAAATTGCACAGCAAATGATGTCATTCAAGTAGCTGACACTGGTTCCTTTATGACGGCAGTGCCCAGAGGTGTCATCCCAGTGCTTGACACTGGGATCTAGAAAACTTAACTTTAAATAAGTGGCTGCATAATAAAGACTAGATTCCAGACTGGAATGACACCGAAGGGGCTACTTGGATGACACCCTTTTGGATGGAAACCAGTGTCAGCTACTTGCATGACACCCTTCCTAGTGTAATTTATTCGGGAGATTTGCTAAGCGGTAAGATTTTTCCTGATATGCTGCAGTCTTCAGAAGCTAATTCCACAAATTTATCTGTTAGTTTATCAGGTGACACCAATTCAGATCCAGGAAATGCCTGCTCACTACCCACAGGTCCTTCCGTGTATACAGCATTTACACATAATTTTGTATGTTTTGTCTCAGATGCATATATCTGCACCATTATTTCTAGTGCAACTTTACTTGCAGCATACGGCATCCAATATGGATAAGAGGAAGGAGAAAGTGTCACTTCTGAGGTCATGAATATCGCTCTTCCAGCATTAGACTTTTTTAGCATTGGATCTAAGTTTTTTAGTAAGTACCAATTGGCAGTAAAATTTGTATTCATTACGTTCTGTAGCTCTTCAATCTCACAGTCATGAATGGGGTTCAGTTTGCCTAAAATTCCAGCACACGCAACTAATATATCAAGTGCTCCAGATTCTGATAATTTCAGGCTTTCTATCATGTTTGTCAGTATCTTTACATTCTCAAAGTCTAAAAGATCAAGCTGAATTAGTTTCACAGAGCCTTCTTTAAATTCTTCAAGCTCTTCAATTTCATTATATAGTGGCTTGAGATTATCAAGAGATCTTGAAATCAGAATCACACATGCACCTTCTCTTATAAACCTTTTTGCAACAGCAGAGCCTATTCCACCTGAAGCTCCGGTGATTAAAGCTACTTTACCTTCTAACTTACCCATTTCTTTCTCCTTAGCGAGATCCATTGAAATATTTTAGCTGAAAATTGAATTTTGCTCCATATATAAAAATCAAACTTAGCATATAAAAAAATAGTAATGACACTACCACACCACCTAAACTTCCATATATCAAATCCAGTTGGTCAAAGGAAGCTTTTAAGTATTGCTTAAAAGCTGAAGCAGAAATCGTCCAAAGAATAACAGCTACACAAGATCCGGGAAATACGTCTGATAAGTTTTGTTTTATGTTTGGCAACATAAAATATAGCCAAGAGACTATCATAAAAAGTACAAATTCAATAAGTAAATACCTAGTATAACTTAGTCCCTGATAGGAAAAATCAATTAGCATTGGCACTAATGTAGAGAACACTATAGTTAGAGTTATAATAAGCGTGATCACTAAAAATTGTAATATACTGAGTACCCTTCTCCATATATAAGGCGGCGAAACCGGAATTTTATAAGCTTTGTTCAATACTGTTCTTAGCCCTTCAATTGTTGACGAGGCGGCCCAAACAGCACCTACAATTGCTAAAGTTAGTAAGCTTTGCGGCGGGCCTGATATTATCTCCCTAATGCGTGGCATCAAAGATGATAAAATATCCTGTGGCATGTTATCAATGATAAATACCCAGCCAATGTTATACTGGTCTAAGAAACTTGCGAATGTTGACGCCACAGCCATTAAAACGATGAGAAAAGGAAATATTGATAACAGAATTAAAAATGATAAATACCCTGCGTGCTCCACCCCATCGTTATGAATTGTGTCAATCAAAGCGCGGTAAAGGCAATAAACAATACCGTAAAATTTCTGCAGCATGTAATATAAACGAACCAAGAAAAGTATTCTAAATGAAATAAAGGATACTTTTAAGCAAAAAATCCTCACCATTTACTTAAATTTAATCAAAGTGAAGGATAATCCAGCATTAAATAGAAATTATCGGAGGCGTAATGAAAAATTTTCTTCTACTTGTGGCTTTAATTCTCTCCTTTGCATTTGATGCAAATGCTGCAAATACTTTTGTTGATAAAAATGATACAACATCATCAGTGATATGCAAGATAATAGGCTATACTCATGGCATAGGTGGACCAATGATCACAATAGTGATAATTGGTGCAGCGTTGCTTGCAATATTCGGTAGAATGCCGTGGCCAGCGCTTTTTGCACTCGGTGCATTCACTGCTGTGTTTTTTGGCGCTCCTGTAGTCGTTTCAAAAATAACACCAGGAGGTGTGATTTGTAAAGACGGTGCAGTAGCGGATAAGTAATAGAAATTATTGGAGGCACAAACGTAGTTTTCTTTACTTGAAAGTGGTCAAGCTGACCACTTTCAGTGTCTATGAATACCTAATAAATTCTCTTTCTGTAATCATATCAGTTAAAGTTTAGATTCCAGCGTCACGCGCTGGAATGACAAGGCTTATCGTCATGCCGCCGCATACCGTCATACCGCGATTCATTCGCGGTATCTCATCAGCTAACAAGCAGCGGAATAACGGTTGTCGTTTAGCTATGAATATTAAGAAATTTACCAAATGAAAAAAAAGGCAAAAGAAGCCCCGTGGTTGGCTAATTACTTACATTATACTTTCAAGTATGGCGTTTTTTTATTCTAAAC
>NZ_LYUY01000212.1:0-304 GCF_001675785.1 Wolbachia endosymbiont of Nomada ferruginata | reverse complement strand
TATTTCTGTAAAACCTTTTTGTGAATAATCAGTCTTTTTACTAAAAGCTGGATCAACCTTTCCGTACTTTACTTCTTTTCCTGTAATTGTTATTTCATGCTCTTCTTTTTCTAGTTTATCAAACTCTGCTCCCATTTTCCATTTCTGTGCTATTTTTTCTAACTCTCCTTGAGAGAACTTTAGATGCATGTTACCATCAACTTGATCAGACACCGTTATACACTTAAGTCCCTCATTAGTTAATATAGCTATTTTTAAAGTTCTATTATCATCAAAACGAAAATGAAGTTTTTTGATACCAATT
>NZ_LYUY01000145.1:0-1942 GCF_001675785.1 Wolbachia endosymbiont of Nomada ferruginata | reverse complement strand
CAGCATTTGTCATAAATCCTTAATTATTTCTGACTTTTTAGTTCAGTTTTTAACCATTCTTTCCTTAACTTAATGGCAGTGACAATAAGCCTATCTATCATTCTGATGTGATTTCAGTTTTTTTTACATGCAAACTTTCTAATCCCACCTTGTAGTTAGGGTAAATTAGAGAGACATTAAGATCTTTTTTAATTTTAACATTACTTACTTTTTTTGATCCTAAATAAAAACTCTGTGCATAATCTGGTAAGGAAGAAACCTCAATTGGCTCTGGAGGGCTAACATTGAGAAGTTTGGTTGCATACATTACCACTTCAGATTGTGTAGTGGGTAAATCGTCTGCACAATTGTATATTTCACCAGGTTTTATGTTTTGCATGGAAGAAAATAGAATATTCGATATATCTTCAACGTGAATACGAGAAAAAAAATGCCCTTCCTTTTTCACATTTCTTGCTTTGCCAAGCTGCAAGTCAATTAACACGTTCCTATTAGGGCCGTATATTCCAGCTAAGCGAAAAATATGTACAGGCAATCTGCTATTTAGCCACTTCTTTTCAGATTTAAGGCGCTTTTCTCCTCTGATTTCTATAGGTTGTGTTTCAGATTCCTCATTCACCCAATTACCAGAGTGATCACCATAGACGCTAGTTGCAGACAAATAACCGAACCATTTGACATTTTGCAGGCAATCACTGTATCTCTCCACAACATCATCGCCATCTGGAGGAATAGAAATTAAAACGTGCGTTGCGCTTTTAAGCAGATCTTGACTAACTTTCTCATAATTAAAGAGGATTACATTTTGTATATTTTTACTTCTTGATGTGCCACTGACTTTCCAACCTAAGTTCAGTAATTTTTTCGATAAAAATTTAGCTACATATCCATAACCAAAGCAAAACAAGTGCATGAAAATTAATTTTTAAAGTTCTTCTTGATAAATTCTACTCCTAATTTTATCCCCTCTTCATTAATAATATGCCCTAATCCATGAATTGGGTGCCCTTCAACATTTATTCCATTTTCTTTCAAAGCTTTAACCGCTAAGTCGAGAGACGAAAAAGGTACCACGTCGTCAGCATCACCATGGATAACACATATGTTAGGTTTTGATTTGATCTCTGGTGCAGCTTTTGAAGGTGAAAGAAACCTACCAGAGTATGCAACAACTGATGCACAGGATTGAGAGCGGGTAAGAGCTGTATGTATTGCAAGCATTGCTCCTTGAGAAAATCCAACTAAAGAAAGTTGCGTATCTTTTAAATTAAGCTCCTTTAATTTTGTATCAATGAAATGATTTACAATTGATGTAGCATTTTTTACTCCATTATATAGCGCTTCCTCACTACGATCTTCCAAGCTGAACCACTGATAACCATCACCTATTTCTCTTTCAAACGGAGCATTGGGTACTGCAAAATATGAACCCAGTAAAAACTTGCTCATAACTTTAGCAAGGTGAATGAAATTATCGCCACTTGAGCCCCAACCATGTAAAAAAATAATCAAATTTTTCTTATTTCCGCCTGCACAAATTTCTGGGCCTTTAAGTTCAATCATTTCTTTTCCTTTTGCATTTATATTTTTATTTAACACTAATTTTCAAATTTGTAAAAACCCATGTGCAATTATGTACACTAGCTCATAACTGTATGAACATTGCAATTTGCAGGCAATTCGCGTGGCAGATGAAAGTAGCTGACACTGGAATCCAGTTCTTATTACCTGGTGTAAAGTTAAGTTTCCTGGATTCCAGTGTCAAGCACTGGGATGACACCTCTGGGCACTGCCGTCATAAAGGAACCAGTGTCAGCTACTTTCATGGCATCAATAATTGACCTCGACTTACCGTCCAACTAGAAAGTTGTATATAGAATGACAGAAATCCAGATGTTATTTACTTACTTTCGATCTTTTCTATCAATTTTTTAACTAAGCC
>NZ_LYUY01000211.1:0-305 GCF_001675785.1 Wolbachia endosymbiont of Nomada ferruginata | reverse complement strand
AGACATAAGATGCACATAGTGCAAAAAATTAAACATGAGACGCCAAATACGTTGAGTTTTTTTGTCATTTAATCTGTACAGAGAAGATAAATAAATAGCTTCAGTTTCATGATAAGGGGGCTGGCGAAGGGTGTCAAGTAAGTTTTTTCGTTTCTATTTCCAATAAAAGTTTGTATGCAATAACACAGAAGCATGCACTGCTATTCCTTCATTTCTTCCAATATAACCTAATTTCTCTGCAGTGGTTGCTTTGATATTTACAAATTCATCATCAATTTCTAATGCTTTTGATATGAATTTCTTCA
>NZ_LYUY01000144.1:0-1972 GCF_001675785.1 Wolbachia endosymbiont of Nomada ferruginata | reverse complement strand
TGCCATTTCTAATCCTCCAAAATTTTATTTTACCCGAAAAAACTCCTTTCTTTCTCTCCACTTTTTCTGGGTAAGGTCAGTCTACAGTGCCCAGACACTGGGATCCAGGAAACTTAACTTTACACCAGGTGAATGTACAATAAGAACTGGATTCCAGTGGGCTTTGTTGCATAGCAACCGAAAAAATCTGGCAGTTACTGACAAAATTCATTATAAAATAGCCATTCAACTGTTGAAGAAAAAATATGCCACAAAAAATGAGAGTCAGTAACCAAAACGAATATAACAAATTTCTAGAAAAAAGAGGAAATATTTTTCATTATATCAACGAAGCCATAGAAAATTGGTATGAAATTGGGCCAAAAATGCAGGGTGGCAACAATATTTACAGCAATAAAGTGGTGATTTTGATACATATAATAACCCATCTATTCAGAATAGGTTTGAGGCAAACAGTTGGATTTATAGCAGGATACCTTGAGCAAATTGGGAAAAATTTGCAAGTTATCAGCTATTCTCAGGCTTCAAGAAGGTTTAAGAAACTTAATGTTAAGATAAATGATTACAGAATTGATAAAAATAATATGGAAGATATCGAAATTGCTATAGATAGTACAGGTATCAGCATTTACAACAATACCCCTGGTCACAGCAAGGAAAATAGCGCTGACAGAAAATATCGTGGCTATGAACAGACAAGAAAATTGCATGTAATGTTGAATATAAACAGCAAAAAAGCCATAGCTGCAAAATACAGTAACGGTCTGATCACTATGGAGCTTGCGATTTGCTTAAAGGAGTTAATTTTCAGCATGCCATAAAAGCACTATATGCAGACAGAGCATATGACAGACATAAACTCTATAAATTGTGTGATGAATGCGGCATAAAGACAAAAATTCCTCCAAAAAAACAATGCAGCAGAGCATCCAAAGTATGGCAGAGAGAAATGCTGCAATTAGACTAATAAAGTCATACAGCGAAGATGGAATGAAGAGGTGGAAAAGGCAAACAAACTACGGAAAAAGATCTTATGTAGAAAGTTTTTTCTCGCGACTGAAACAAACATTCGGGTTTAATTTTCGGAACAAATCTGAAATTAATCGTGGGAAGGAACTGCTACTCAAGTGTTATTTGCTTAATCAATTTACTGACATTGGTATGGCTAAATTTGAAATGGCTACATGAATTTATCGTAAATTACCACCGCATAGTTGTAACATTGTACCATATTACAATGTTCGTACAGTTGTGTGCGCGACCGAGGGTTTTATACTATTCTAGAAGTAACCTACGGAAAAGGGGGGATTTGAACCCCCGACATATTTTCATATGTGCACGCTTTCCAAGCGTGTGCTTTAGACCACTCAGCCACCTTTCCATGTATTCATGATATTGAAAATTGTGCTGCTAAACAATATAAAAACCTGGTATATAGGGTTCACCACGAAAATTCACAGTATTGTTAAACTTGCTTCTGCAAGTTGGAAATGTTTTATCGCAACCTGCAAGTATTGAATATTTATCTCCAGCAAAAATTTGGTATGGAGGCACAGTAAACAATGTAACTACTTTATTTTTATATTCTTTTACTACACCTTCAAATGCTGTTGAGCCAAAGAATTTCACTACTCCGTGCTTATAATATTCATCACTCTCAGTTAAATTTGTGTCTTCAAATCTTCTTTCATCTATTACTTTAGTGATTGTACTTATTTTACTAAATTTTTTAGTATCGGCTTTACATTTATCATCGCAAAATTGTGCTCTGCATGCAGGAGAGTATAATTCTGCTATGCTTCTCTCAAGCTTTGCTGAGAGCCCTCTAATTTCAACAATAAATCTTCCACTACTTAATGTTACTTTACCAAAAGTTCCTGAATGTAGATTCAGAGGTTGTCCGGAAACAAGTAAATTCAAGCATATTCCCTCTTTAACATAACCCTACTCATAGCTAGGTATATGAAATTCT
>NZ_LYUY01000143.1:0-1993 GCF_001675785.1 Wolbachia endosymbiont of Nomada ferruginata | reverse complement strand
AATAAATACGGTTCTGAAAAGAATAGTCTACTCCATTTAGCTGCACAAAGAGGAGAAATTGAGATTGTAGATGCAATTTTAAAAGAAGAAATCAATATTGATATTGTAAATAATAAAGGTCTATCACCAATTTATCTTGCTGCAGAAAAAAGGCATTTACATGTAGTAAAGTTATTGCTGAAAAAAGGAGCAAACTATACACCTGTTTTGCACTTAGCAATCAAGTCAAATAATTTAGAATTGCTAAAAACTTTATTTAAAGAAAAGAGCATCAAATTACCAGACGAGATAGGCAAGTCTGTACCAGTTTATTATAGGTGTATAGAACATAGAGATGCAAAAGTAAGAAAATACAACAATGTGATCTGTGTTTTTACCTCAGTAAGTGCAGTAGCAATAGCGGTATGTATAGGGTTAACAGCAACAACAATAAGCAATGCAATCATTTTTGCAACAATAACAGGGATATTTGCACTTATTATAGCAATAATGATAAGTGAGGTGAGCAAAAGATATATAGAAAACGAATTTCAGAAAAAGATGTTTATGGAACTGGAGGAGTGTAGTTCTACTGTTAATGACGTTGAGTTAGAACCAATTACTAGTAGATGCAGACAATGATATACGCTAGAGCTTTTTCTGAAGGTTTAAGACCAGATCCCCAGCTTAAAGTGTCAGAGTGGGCAAATGAGTATCGAGTTTTAGCACCAACTGCAGCATCAGAGCCAGGAAAATGGAGAACAGAGAGAACTCCTTATTTAAAAGAGATCATGGATTCACTTTCTCCGTCCTCACCAGCAGAAAAAGTAGTATTCATGAAAGGAGCGCAGATTGGTGGAACAGAAGCTGGTAACAATTGGATTGGCTACATCATAGATCAGACTCCTGGTCCAATGCTGGTAGTACAGCCAACAGTTGAAATGGGAAAGCGTTGGTCGAAGGGAAGATTTGCACCGTTAATAGAGAGTACGCCATGTTTAAAAAGTAAAGTAAAAGACCCAAGGTCAAGAGATTCAGGGAATACTGTACAGAGTAAGGAATTTCCAGGTGGAATAGTAGTAATAACTGGAGCAAATAGCAGTGTAGGACTTCGTTCTATGCCAGTAAAATATCTCTTTCTTGATGAGATTGATGCCTATCCAGGAGATTCAGGAGGTGAAGGAGATCCAGTTTTACTCAGCATAGCCCGTACTAATACATTTGCACGGCGAAAGATTTTTTTAGTATCAACACCAACGATTCATGGAATAAGCAGAATTGAGAAAGAATTTGAAGCAACAGATAAGCAGTACTTTTTTGTACCATGTCCGTATTGTAATTACTATCAAGTTCTAAAATGGTCACAAATTAAATGGGAAAACAACGACTCAAGAACAGCACATTATGTCTGCACTGAATGTAGCAGCAAAATAGAAAATCATCAAAAGACAGAGATGCTAGACCGTGGAGAATGGAGAGCTACAAATCAAGTACACAATAGCAAAGTAATAGGATTTCACCTTTCAAGTCTTTATAGTCCAGTTGGCTGGTATAGTTGGCAACAAGCAGTAGAAGATTTTCTCCATGCCAAAGAAAGTGAACAATTACTGAAAGTTTGGATAAACACAACGCTTGGAGAAACTTGGGTAGATAAAGGAGAAGTACCAGACTGGAAGCAATTATTTAACAGGAGAGAATTTTTTCAGATTGGCACAGTACCTAGGAGAGAAGTAGTACTTACTGCAGGAGTAGATGTCCAAAAAGATCGTCTAGAGGTGGAAGTTGTAGCCTGGGGAAAAAGCCGTGAAAATTGGTCAATAGACTACCGAGTATTTGAAGGAGATACAGGAGGTGGAGAAGTATGGAAAAAGCTTTCGGAGCTCCTCAATCATCATTTTATCGGTGAAAATGGGCTTGAATATATGATAAGTATGATGGCAGTTGATGCAGGATATGCAACACAGGAAGTATACAATTGGGTAAGAGGTCATCAAGGATCTGGAAGAGTAATGGC
>NZ_LYUY01000142.1:0-2025 GCF_001675785.1 Wolbachia endosymbiont of Nomada ferruginata | reverse complement strand
TCTGCCATTTCATATAATTTATCAAGTGGAACAGCAGTCCTTCCTTGTTCATAGTTGCTTATTTCGTCACGTGTTGTATTCATTTTCTCTGCTAAATCCTTTTGAGTATACTCTCTCACTAGCCTCCATTCTTTTATCTTTTTTCCTATTTGGCAGTATATAGAACCAACTTTTTCTTCAATACATTCATCAGCAGGCAGACCAATTGTTTTTGCAACAATATCAACAGAAACTCCTGCTTTAACCAAACCCTTTGCAATTTTTATTTTTTCTGATTTTTTACTACTTTTTTCACTAACTTTGACAAATTTAGTTAATAAACAAAACATCTTACGTAACTCCTGATCATTAATCTTTTTATATTCTCTTACTAGATTTAATATTTCTCCTTCCTCATTTTTAAAGCCGATTTTCTCCTTTGATGCAGTAATGAGATCGGTAATACTTACTGACAATGCACCTGCTATAGCGTACAACCTTTCGATTGAAATTCTACGGTTCCCTTTTTCATATTGAAGTATTACCCAGTACTTTACACCAAGTTTCTCTGCTAAATCTTTCTGAGTGTACCCTCGCTCTAACCTCCAATTTTTTACTTTTTGCCCTACTTCATAGTCTAAACTTCTTTCCACAAAAAGAACCTTGCATATAATATTTTCTATTATAGCTCAAAGGCTCCAGATATAATAGCTAGACTCTGGAACCTTTAAATTGGTTGTAGATGAATTAAAGTGCCCTACAAGTTTCTTTACTATTTTCACGTACTTTGTCTGCCCATGAAAACAATTTTTCACTTACTTCCTTCTGCTTTTCACTCCATATGCCACATCTAGTGAAACTACCTTTCTCTACTGCTTCTTTAAGTTTTACTCCCCCGAAAAGGCAATTTTTTCCAATTTCTTCCCCTATTTGTTGTAATTCAGCCCACATTTCCTTGTTTTCTACTCTGACTTGTACTTGATCATATTTTTTTACATCGTGGTACAATATAACATTTAGCTTACCAATGCTTGTAGGAAATTCTAACACAACAGAGCTACCATCTGATACATCAACGTAATTTCTTGCACCTCCTTGCTCCCTTCTAACCTCAACTGCATCATTGCCAATTTTTAAAATATTACTTCCTAACTTTCTGTTTTGATCCATACCTTCCAGTATTTTGGCTACTTCTACCTTGCTATCTTCAGAAAATTCCATGAAAAGCATTTTGTTATCTATTTCGATACCTATTAATGCTCCTTCCTGAACAGCACTTTCACCAGCTTTTCCTAGTTCTTCTAGTTGCTTATCTATCTGTGGCTGAATTTCTGGTTGTAGCTCATTATAGATTTCACCTATCAGTTTATTCTGTAGTAGAGTATCATGAAACTCTGCACCGCTTAACATTAATTTACGTATTACCTTTTTACGATCAACCTTATCAAATTTATGAAAATGTGTACCTAATACTACATACTCTGCGAAACTCCATTCCCCATCATTACATGCATTTAGCCTTGCTCCATCATCTATTACTTCATCTATAACTTTATTCATCTCTTTTAAACTTTTTGCTCTTACCACAGCACTTTTAAACCAGCTCAATTTTTCGCTTTCGCTTATACTTGGCTTTATTTTTTGCAAGGCAGAGGTAAATGGATTTTTATCTTCTTGATCACTTATAGGTTTTGTGCCATATATGTAATCAAGTCCCTTTCCGTAGTTGATTTGAACGTCTCTATTAGGGAAGGGCACTTCTCCAGGTTTTTTAGCCTTATTGGTTTTGCTTACAAAGGTGGACTGCTGGTTAACACGACCAATTCCTATAATAGCATTTAACATCTCACCTTCTGATAATTTATCAAGATCAACGTTTAATTGATAAGTACCTCCTTTCTTATCATCAAAAGGTACAATTATTTTATTACCCATATTATCCTCACTATTAAAAATACTTTTTAAGCGTACAATAAACTTTATTATTATACATTCTATTACTCATTATAAATTATAGTGAGTAGATTTGCAAATATTTTCTGCTAT
>NZ_LYUY01000141.1:0-2169 GCF_001675785.1 Wolbachia endosymbiont of Nomada ferruginata | reverse complement strand
TATGTTAAAGAGGGAATATGCTTGAATTTACTTGTTTCCGGACAACCTCTTATATCTTTTCCTATTTCTTCATTTTTAACATATTCGTGTAGAGCTAAAGAAGTTATAGCTGCACATGCTGCAATCAAGCCAGTTTGTGCTATAATGAATAGTGATAATCCTCCTACAAGTATAGATGTTAATCCAATAGCTAGGTTTATAATTTTACTTTGTGTTGTTTGTTGCGTCGCTTGGCTTTGATCTGCCTGTTTATCCTCTAAAGCATTCGATGTTGTTTTTGAGGCAATTTTTACCGCGATTGTTGCAATTGCGGTCATAGCTAATCCTATGGCTATTTTTGCTAAGAGAAAAAATGATGGCAATGCGCGCCAATTCCTCCAGCTAACCACTTCTCATTTATTTTTTTTGATTGATTTGTACCAGTGTTCATTATTACCCTCCACTTTACTTATGATTTACCTATATCTAATACGAAATATGAAGGTAGTCAACTATATATTTTATATGAAAGATTGTATTAAAAGTTTTTCATGTTATTTTTTGCTGCTTCGTGGTTAAATTTGGAATTTTAGAAAGAGTTACGTATTATTTGAAATTCTTGTATACTGTTTTGAATCAATTAAATAGATAATGAAGTGCAGGACGCAGTTTTAATTTTACAAGATGGCAAGTGCTTTTGGGGAAAATCAGTAGGTAAAAAAGGCAAATGCATAGGTGAGGTCTGTTTTACCACTGGTATGACCGGTTATCAGCATACTATAACTGATCCTTCTTTTGCCGATCAAATTATAACGTTCACTTTTCCTCATATTGGTAACGTTGGAATAAACCATAAGGATAATGAAGGAGAGAAAATTTTTGCAAGTGGTGTGGTTATGCGTGAACTTTCTTCTATGTCCCACCCTTCTTCATATATCAGTTTAAATGATTGGTTAGAGAAAAATAACGTGATTGGGATATCAGGAGTTGATACTAGAGCTTTAACGAGACATTTGAGAGAACATGGGTCTCAAAATGGAATGATATGCCCGTCAAGCGAGACGCATGCGTTGGACAAATTGAAGGAATACAAATCTGTAAATGGGATAGAAATAACCAATAAAGTTAGCTTGCATAGTAATTTTAAAAGTGACCTTAATGCAAAATATAGGGTTGTAATCGTTGATTTTGGCGTAAAAATCAGTATAGTTTCACGCTTAATAGAACTTGGTTGTACAGTTGAATTAATCAGACCAAGCACAGGTTTTGCTCAAAAAGTGTTGAGTATGAATCCAGATGGTATAGTGCTTTCAAATGGTCCTGGTGATCCGCAAGAAATAGGAAAAAGTGTAGTTTCAGAAATAGACATTATTATAAAATCTAAAATACCAATTTTTGGCATATGCATGGGCCATCAATTACTTGCGATTACTTTGGGGGCAAAGACCATCAAGATGGATATAGGTCACCGAGGGAGTAACCATCCAGTTTATGATGTAATTAGTGGAAAAGTTGAGATCACTAGCCAAAATCATGGTTTTGTTGTTGATTCAGCTTCTCTTCCAAGTAATGTTGAAATTACTCACATTTCTCTATTTGATAATAGTGTAGAGGGAATAATGATGGAGGATTACCCAGTCTTTTCTGTGCAATACCATCCAGAAGAAGCGCCAGGTACGCATGATTCGCATTATCTATTTAAGCATTTTATTGATAATATTGCGTTATATAAAATGAAATCTGCATGATTTTAATCAAGGTAGGTTTTATTGCTTGATTTTTTAATTTTAGGTGTTTAGTATTTAAATACAATAAAAGCTTGAGTTAAGGTACTAAAATAGCGTTCTCTTAACAAATTTTTGTGGAGGAGTGACCGAGTGGTTAAAGGTAACAGACTGTAAATCTGTCCGCGTGAGCGTACGTAGGTTCGAATCCTACCTCCTCCATTGTGCGGGTATAGCTCAATGGTAGAGCTCTAGCCTTCCAAGCTAGTGACGTGGGTTCGATTCCCACTATCCGCTCTTTTTTTTGTTGTATTTTTATAAAATCAACATATTATTTATTGATGTATTTGTATTTTAGGTAGAAAAGTTTAAATTATGACAGCAATAGTGGAAGCATTTGGAAAGCCGCATGTAAATGTGGGAACAATAGGACATGTGGATCATGGGAAGACAACGTTGACAGCGG
>NZ_LYUY01000140.1:0-2178 GCF_001675785.1 Wolbachia endosymbiont of Nomada ferruginata | reverse complement strand
ATTTTCTCCTAAGAAACTCACTCAACTAACTCTTCTTGTTGAACTAATATGTAGCCAAATTCGCTCGCTTTTTTGATCAAATTTTTTACAGTTCTATCTTTATAGCGTGTTTCATAGTATTCCATTCCTTTTTCTACATATTCCTGTCCGTATTTGAGCATACTATAAAATATGCATGCCATTTTTCTTGCAGTAGCTGTTATTGCTTTTGGTGCTCCTAGTCGTTTTTTCAATCTTCTGTAGTATGCACCCAATGCACTTTTACTATTTCCTACAGAATGAGCAGCTATTCGCAAAGCATTTGCAGCACGGTTAATGACTTTACGTGTTCTTGTGTTAAACACTTTTTCCCCTGTAACTTTATTAGCAGGACTGAGTCCCAACCACGATGAAAAGTGCTTTTCTGTTGGCCATTTACTATGGTTTATACCAACTTCTGAAATTATGGTTTGTATACTTAATACATCAAATCCAGGAATTTTAGTGAAATCCATACCAGTTATTCGGTGCAGTTCCTCATACAAAGCAAAGCTTGGCTTACTTTTGCTATTTTTATTCTTTTGCTTACTTAGCTGTTTGCTTTCACAAGACTTTGTTTCAAACGTTTTATAATAGGCTTCAATATTTCTATCACATTCTGCTATTTTTTCTTGATAAATATTATATAGTTCAAATTCTTACTTTAGCGTGAATAAGTGTTCCTCTCTATAGTCACCAGCTAACGCTTTTGCAATAGTAGACTGATCATTTTTCATTCGCACGTCCCTGAATTCTGCCAATTTTTCAGAATCTCTTTCGCCCTCAATTATAGCTTCAATGATTTTCATACCAGTTATCCCAGTAATATGACTAATAACCTTGTGTAATTGTATATTCATTTGAATTAATGCCTTCTGCATACGCAGAATATGTGTAGATGCACTTTCAGTGAGATTTTTGCGTTGCCGCACGTAACTGCGCAATACACACATCTGATTATCTGGCCTAAACGATCCATGAAGCAGTCCGTAGCTAAGCAGTTGTTGGAGCCATTGGCAATCTTGAACGTCAGACTTCCTACCAGGTACATTCTTTACATGCCGTGCATTTACCAATCTTACCTCGAATTTGTATGACTCAAGTATTTGAAATAAAGGAATCCAATATACTCCTGTTGATTCCATAGCTACTGTTGTAACTTTACACTTTTTCAACCACTGTGCTAAGTTATGAAGGTCTTCAGTAAAGCAGCCAAATTTCTGAACGCGTTGTTCATCTCTTCCTTCAGGTACACACACATAGTGTACAGCTGAACCAATGTCTATTCCTGCTGCATTAGGATTCACTATTTCTAATTTACTTTTTGCTTTTTTCATGGTAACTCCTACATATAATTTGTAATAGGGAAACGCTTCAGCTTGGAACGGTTGATAGTACAATCTCCTAACCGAGGTAGTCTAAATGACTCCATCAATGATTTGACCGTTCCTTCCAAAACCATGCTTGCATACGGGCACTTAGGCACCATTGAAAATGTCGGTCATAACTGCAAAGGCGCTCCCTGTACAACTATACTTGAAAACTACTAAAAACTTAAATTTGTGTGTTTCTTTCTGATTTGACAGATTTCGTCTGTTCGATGCTTGCATAACACTTTGTACTGTTTTAATTTTTGCCTAAAGCTTTTAATTCAGCGTGAATTTTAGGGGCTCCATATCTGCATTTAGAAGCTTGATGTATTTTTTGAATATCTGCTAGAAGCCCTTCTTTTGCTAATTCTTTACTGCTTTTTTCCTTAGCAACCCATACCACCAGCACAAAACCCTACATAGTTCCTGTGTTTTATAGCAATTTCTATATAAAAGAATACTTTACTCTTTTTCTTTGCCCAGGGCTTTTTTTAAAATGTCTCTTTCTCTTGTTAGTTCTTTTTTTAGATCAAATCTTTCTTTGTCATAAGGAGCCTTTGCCTGGAAATGCGTATGCTCCAGACATTTTTCCATCATATTTTCTTACTTAACATACTGCCATCTATACCTAGATCTTTTGCTATTTTTGTACTTGCTTGACCTGTTTCTTTAACCAGCTTAACAGCTTCTAATTTGAATTCTGCTGTATATTCTCTTCTATTTGTCATATTTTGAAAAAACGTTTTATTTTACTCCAAAAACGTCTTAACTTTCTCTCTACTTTTTCTGG